>CAMWWR010000239.1 GCA_947178045.1 uncultured Clostridia bacterium | reverse complement strand
GAATATGAAAACACTTGACGGCCTGCATGAGCTCGGGTACGATATTGAGATCGACGATTTCGGCAGCGGCTACTCCTCTCTCGGCATGCTCAAGGATATCAACGCGGATATTCTGAAGATCGATATGATCTTCCTGCATGAAACGCAGAATGTGCAGAAAAGCACAACGATCCTGAAAAACATTATCACAATGTCGAAGGAGCTCGGTATGCCGGTCATCACGGAGGGCGTCGAGACAAGGGAGCAGGTGGACTTTTTGACACAGGCCGGCTGCGATATGTTCCAGGGCTACTATTTCGCAAAGCCGATGAGCGTGGAAACCTTCGAGCAGGAATATTTCCGGAAGGCCAATATTTCATCTTAAGGAAGCGCTGATTAAATCACCGCTTCCTTAAGATACGACACAGCTTTATTGTTTCACGAAATCCGGGAGGGAATCCGCATGTTCCGCATTGCGATCTGTGAGGATGACCCTGCGCAGCGCGACTACGAGGAAGCGCTCATAACGCGCTGGAGCAGGGATCGAAAATATAAAATTGCGCTCGACGCCTGTTCCACCGCGGAGCAGCTTTTGTTTGAGTGCGAGGACAGACCTCCCTACGATCTTCTGGTCCTCGATATCCAGATGGGAAAAATGAACGGCATGGAGCTTGCCGCAGAGCTGCGGAGGAACGGCTGTGACGCCGCAATTATCTTCCTCACCGGCATCCCGGACTACGCCATCGAGGGCTACGCGGTGGGCGCCGTCCGCTATCTGTTAAAGCCCATCCATGAGGCGGATTTTCTTTCTCTGCTTGACGCGCTGTACGGGGAAAGGACAAAGGATGCGGAAGCTTATTTTATTTTGGAACAGAGCGGCGTGGCGCGCAAAATAAAGCTCGGCGAAATTGTATATGTGGAGGCGCGCGGGCATTATATCTATATGAAAATGTCCGCGGGGGAGGACGAGTGGAAGGGCGCTTTTTCCTCCCTGCAGGCGGAGCTTGAGGCGCGGGGATTCTTTCTTTTAAAACGCGGCCTCCTTGTCAATCTCGCGCATATCGAGCAGATTTCACGCACAGAATGTATTCTCGGGGACGGCACTGCCCTCCCTGTGGCGCGCAGCAAATACCGGGAGCTGAACGAAGCGTTTATCGCCTACTACCACAGGGCTTTGAACCAGACGGGCTGACGCGTTGCACAAAACGCTCGGAGTTTGGCTGCGTTCTGCGCATGATCCATACGGCTGGCATGCGTAAAAGACTCACAGAAACGGGGAAAATCATGGAAATATTTTATCTGTTTTCCGGCTTCGCGCTCGTTCTTGCCGCGGCCGTATTTGTCACTGCCATTCTTGTGAAATGGCATGAGGAAAAACGGCTCGGCGAATTTCAGGACAATATTTTGAAAAAGCAGCGGGACGAGGTACAGAATATTTACGGACTGATGCGCGGCTGGCGGCATGACTACCACAACCATCTGCAGACACTCAAGGCATACCTCAGGCTCGGCCAGATTGAGGAAACCATTTCCTACCTCGACCACTTGAAGGACGATCTTGACAGCATCGACATCGCCATCCGCACGGGCAATGTCGGGATGGACGCAATCCTGAGCAGCAAAATCTCCATCGCGTCAAAAAATAATATTGCAGTCAACTATAAAGCTGCCGTTCCGGACAAGCTGAGGGTAACGGACGTGCATCTCTGCGCAATCGTCGGGAATCTGCTCGACAACGCAATCGAGGCGTGCGAGCGTGTTGCGCCGGAAAAACGCTTTATCCGGGTTTACATCGGTATTTTTAAGCAGCAGTTGTATATCTCCGTCTCCAATTCCACGGATTCCGCCCGCCGGAAAAAGCTCTCGGAGCTGATCTCCTACAAGCAGGGCGAGCATGGCCTCGGCCTGAAGCGGATCGACCGGATCGTGGATACCTACGGCGGATTCGTAAACCGGAAAAACGAACCGGAGGTTTTTGTCACCGAGGTGATGCTGCCGCTGTGAATTTGCTCCGAATTTCATTCTGTGCACGATTTTTTGCATTTCGTGCACTTTTTTGTTTCCTATCCGGAAAATACGGTATGCTTTCCTCAGAACAAACAACGCGGACGCTTTCCGCAAAACCTTCCGCAGAATAAACCGGGCGGGCACTTTCTGCAAAACCTTCCGGGAATTGCCTGCGGCACAGACATCGACAATTTCGCGCCGCGCGGGAAAGGAGCATAAATTGAAGTCAAAAGCAAAAACATCCGATGCACCCGAAAAACAGGCGTCAATGCTGCAAAATATCCGGACGGTATTCACGGCGCTGAAAAAACATTTCCCGGAATGCCGGTGGCAGCTTCCGCTCTACATGGCATGTCAGATTTCGGAGCCCCTTATGGCGACGTTGATTCCCTCGCTCGCAATCCGCATGATTACGGAAGGGGAACTCCTGTATTTCCTCGCGGCCATCACCGCCATGCTCGTGGCATACTGGGTAAGGCAGGCGGTCGGGAACATTACCAGTATGTACTTAAACCACGAGCATTTCTATACAACAAAGAATTTCTTTTTTATGAATTTTATTAAAAAAGCACTGACTACCGATTATCTGAACATCGAGCCGCAGGAAAAGCAGAAGCTTGTTCAGAGAGCGGATACCGCAGTTTACTATGCGCAGAACCTCATGAACGAAACAATACAGCTTGCTATTAAGCTCCTTGGGATGATCTTTTACGGTTTTGCGGTATTCACCCTTGATATACGGATATTACTTACAATTTTTGTTTTTGCGTTCCTCGATATTTTTCTGCGTAAACGGGCAATCCGATATGACGGGGAACACTGGTTTGAACACACGGAGGTCATACGCAAGCGCAATTATCTGGAGCGCAGCAGCCTTGATATCAACGCGGGAAAGGACATCCGCATCTACCGGTTAAAGGATTGTTTCCATACACACTTCTGCCAGTTAATCGAGCAGGAGCGGGATTTCCAGAAGCGGCGGTCGCTGCGCTGGTACTACCCCTCCCTTGCGGGCGGGCCTGGCAGCCTGCTCCGGGACGGCCTGGCCTACGGCATTCTGATTGGCAAGGTTCTCTCCGGGGAGCTGGACGTCGCAGGATTTACACTCTATCTCGGCGTGATTTCCGGATTTACCAACTGGATCTATCCCCTTACCCAGACATTTTCCTCCCTGGAGAAGGCAAACGTATATTTCGGAGATTACAATATGTTTATGAACCTGCAGGACCATAATCTGCTGGAAGGACAAAATCCTTCCGGTGACGGCAAACAGAACCATCCCGGCCGCCATACAGAGATTTTCCGCAGGAATGACGCCCCGTCCATCGAATTCCGGGATGTATCCTTTTCCTATGAAAATTCCGGAAGTCCGGTGCTCTCCCATTTAAATTTTACTTTGCAGGCGGGTGAAAAGGTCGCCCTGGTCGGGGGCAACGGCGCAGGCAAAACCACACTCGTCAAGCTTTTGTGCGGCCTGTACCCGGTCACCAGCGGAGAAATTCTTATCAACGGCAAAAAGGTGGATACCTTAAACCTGGATGAATGGCGGGAAAAAATCAGCGTCGTGTTCCAGGATGCAATTCCCATGGCATTTTCCGTTGCAATGAATGTTTCCGGGCAGACCGAAAACGAGTCTGACCGGAGCAAAATAAAGGAAAGTCTGCAGCACGCGGGGCTATGGGAAAAAATCGAAAGCCTCCCGAACCACGAGGACACATACCTCACACAGCAGCTCGACGAGAACGGCATCCTGCTTTCCGGGGGCGAGCTCCAAAAACTCCTGCTTGCCAGGGCTGTCTACAAAAACGGTTCGGTGCTGATTTTGGATGAGCCAACCGCCGCGCTCGACCCGCTTGCGGAAAGCGCGATGTACGAGGAATACAATACGCTCGCGGGAGGGAAAACTTCGCTGTTTATCTCCCACCGGCTCGCCAGTACCAAATTCTGCGACCGCATCCTCTTCCTTGAGAATGGCCAGATTGCGGAGAGCGGAACCCACGCGCAGCTTATGCAGCGAAATGGGAAATATAAGGAGATGTTTGATATCCAAAGCCATTATTATAAAAACGGAGCAAAAACAGGGCAGGAAAATACTTGTCCGGAAGGGGAATGTATATGAAAGAGCGCGAAACACCATCAGAGCAGAGTGCGCCGGAGGCAGCGAGGGCAAACGCCAG
>CAMWWR010000238.1 GCA_947178045.1 uncultured Clostridia bacterium | reverse complement strand
AAAAACATATCCAAATCTTTTTCAAAAACTTCTTGACATATCACCAG
Organism: uncultured Clostridia bacterium; assembly: GCA_947178045.1. Lineage (GTDB taxonomy): Bacteria > Bacillota > Clostridia > Lachnospirales > Lachnospiraceae > RGIG4057. Next base: position 4,137 of record CAMWWR010000238.1, on the reverse strand, counting down.
AATGCTTCATTTACGATCCCGGCTGTCATTTCACGGTTTGATCTTATAATACCACAGAGCGGCCGATCTTTAAATATGTTATTCGCATCGTTTTTATTGCAGGAAAGCCGAAAGCTGAACTGTAATAATTTTCGCGCATCATGCAAAAAGCCCCGCCTGCACAAATTTCTTCTTAAGGAAACACTGATTTAATCAGCATTTCCTTAATTCCCCGAGCTTTTATAATACCGCACACTGAAGCGCCAGAACAAATACGCGAGCAGGTACATTCCCAGTCCGATTGCGGGCGTCAGGTAAAGGAAAATCTGCGGATAACCGGCCATATCCTCCTTGCGCAGCAGATACTGCGCCGGAAAATAATTCACAAACGCGAACGGCATAATATAGATCATTGTAAACTGGACCGCCCTGTGGAAAATGCTGATCGGATAGCCTGCGAATTTCCGCATATTGTGATAAAGCAGCTCCTTGAGGCTGTTCGTCTCCAACAGATAAATATTCAGGGTTGCCAGCACCAGGAACACCGCGCCCTGAATCAGCACGCCGCCCGCCACGGCAAAAAGATAGTATATTACCATACCCGCATTCCACACGATTCCGGCCTTGCCCGCCGAGATCACGAACAAAACCAGACCGAGCCCGCCATGACCGATCGCGGCAAACCAGTCGGCATTGGCAAAGATAAGCTGAAACAGCAGCCCGCGCGGGCGCAGAATGAACCGGTCAAAATTTCCGCTGCGCACTGTGTGTCCAAAATCACGCAGCCCGGTAAAGAAAATAATCATAATGCCATAGGTCAGAAAAAGCAGGCTGTATAAAAAGAGCAGCTCGTATATATTCCAGCCGTTCAGACTGTCAAATTTCAGCAATGTAAAATAAATCACAATGATTCCTGTCGATTCCCGCAGAAACACGGCCAGCGAGCGCAGCACCGCATCAACCCGGTATTGGAACCATGATTTTGCCGTTGTCCTCGTGTATACTCCTGCCAGATGAATGATATCCCTCATGATGTTCCTCGCTCCTTTCTGTCAGCCTCCCTGCACCACCAGCTTCCTCTGGCCCTTCCTCCAGAGCATGTCGCCCGCCAGGTAGATCAGCACGATCCACACCAGCTGTACCGCGCACTTTTCTGCAATCTCCGGGTACGAGAGCTGTCCCAGATAAATCTGTACCGGCGTAAAATAGATCGAGGAGAACGGCGTAAAACGCAGCACGCCCGCCATCCAGTCCGGCATAAACCAGAGCGGGATCATCGAGCCGGAAAGCACATTCACGAACACATTCTTGATTGTCAGAATACTCCAGATATTTACAAGCCAGAACGCCGTCATCTGCACAGCAAAGCTGATCGCCCACAGAACTCCGTAGCCGAGCAGCGCGCTGAGCAAAAACAGCACGAGCATCGCCGGCCCCGCCGGGGCGCTCATGCCGACCGTCAGCACTGCCGCGATCAGTGCCGGAGCAAAACGGAAAATCAGATTGAACAGCGCATTTCCCGCGTTCTCGGCGATCATTCTGCCCGGAAAGCTGATCGGGCGCAGCAGCTCCGTGGAAATGCTCCCGTCTCGAATCTTGTCCGGCAGAAAATAGTCGTTCGTGCAGAACACCGCTCCAAGTCCCATGGAAATTACAAAATTTGTTGTGACCATCGGCAGGGTAATCCCGTCAACCTCCGTATTGACGCCATAGAGCGCCCGGTATATTCCCCAGAAAATAAAAATCTGAAGGCAGGTGGAAAGAATGTTCATCAGATGGTCGAATCGGTACGCGCTGCGCCCGAGAAAGCATTTTTTCGCGTAAGCATAATAAGGTGATAATTTCATAATTTATACCCGTGCATATCGCGAGTGCACTCGCGATACTGCTTTCATAAGCAGTTTGAAAGTTTACTTTCAAACCTATTCCCTCAGGCAACCTCGCCGTTATAGATTTTCCGGATAATGCTCTCGATTTCCGGCTCGGAAATATTCATATCCCGGACACTGTAGCGGCTCAGGAGCCGATTCATCAGATCATTGATTGCCACCGAATGGCTCTCAAATACAAAACGCTTTTTATTATGATCCAGGTCGATAATCTCGACCTGCTCGATCGGCTCAATCTGCTCCGGCACGGAAAATTCCACATCAAGCTGCCGTGTTGTGCCGTAGCGCTCCCGTATGCCGGGTAATGTGCCGTCATATACCTTTCTTCCCTCGTCAATGATGATCAGACGGTCGCAGGTCTTCTCAATATCCTGCATGTCGTGCGTCGTAAACAGCATCGTGACATTGTCCTGTTCGTTCAGCTCGCGGATAAAGCTCCGTATCGTCTCCTTGCCCACCACATCCACGCCGATGGTCGGCTCGTCAAAAAATACGATCTTCGGCGAATGCAGCAGCGCCGCGACAATGTCCGCACGCATCCTCTGCCCGAGAGAAAGCTGCCGGACCGGCTGGTTGATAAAGCCGCCCATGTCAAGCATTTCCGTATAGCGCTCAAGATTTTTTCGGTAAACCGTCTCCGGCACGCGGTAGATTGCCCGGAGCAGCTCAAAGCTGTCGATCACCGGCAGATCCCACTGCAGCTGCGATTTCTGTCCGAACACGACGCCGATGCTTCCGACGTAGGATTTGCGCTGCCGGTACGGAACGAAGCCCCCGACCGTGATCTCGCCGCTTTCCGGAAATAAAATGCCCGCAAGCATCTTGATTGTCGTGGATTTTCCTGCACCGTTCGGCCCAATGAAGCCGACCATCTCCCCCTGCTCGATGGAGAAGCTGATATCCTTCACCGCCTCCTTTTTCTCATACCTTGGTACAAACAGATTTGCGAGCATTCCCGTCACGCCGCTCTGGCGCTTGTTGATGCGGAAGGTTTTGCTCACATTCTTTACCTCGATGAAACTCATCATGTTCCCCCTTTTCGTCCGCGCACCGTTTTGCAGGCGGCTCACTCCGCCTGAACAGCCCGTCCTCCCTCCGAATATGGTCCGTTCTCACATCCTCAAGCGTCGGCTTCAGGATCTTCACCTCGACCACCTCCGTCTGCCCGAGGAGGCGCTTTAAAATTTCGGCCGCCGTGACATGATTGGAATTATATGCCAGCGTCAGCCGGTTTTCCTCCAGCGAATAGGATTTCAGCGGCAGATCCTCCATATCCGGCAGCCTCCCGGCAAAAACAACCGTCATCCGGTCAATCGGGGCAAAACAACTGCGCAGTCTTCTCTCGCTCCCGTAAAAGGCCGCTTTTCCGCCTTCGAGCAGCACAAAGCGCGTGCACAGCTTCGCGATCCCGACCATATCGCTGGACGATACCAGCACTGTCAGCCCCTGCCTCCCGCGCTCCGTCAGAATTTCGCGCAGCGCCGCTTTTCCGCTCTCGTCCAGTCCCGCATTCGGCTCATCCAGCAAAAGCACCTCCGGCCGGACAATCAGTGCCGCCCCGAGCTCTGCGCGCACGCGCTGCCCGAGCGACAGCGTCTTCACCGCCTCGCGCTCAAATGCCCGAAAGCTCAGACGCGCGGAAAGTGCCTCGTAATCCCCGGCAAACTGCCGCTTCGGTATTCGGTACATACACCGCGTCAGCTCAAAGCTCTGCCGGACCGTATCGTCCCGGTCAAGCAGCGGAAGCCCGGCAATATATGCGGAAATTCTCCCGGCGGATACTCTCACGCTCCCGCGCTCGGGCACAAGCAGCCCACAGGCAAGCTTCAGCAGTGTCGTTTTTCCGCTCCCCGGCCCGCCGATCAGCCCGACCCGCTCTCCTGCCGGAATATGAAGCGAAAAATCCGAAAGTGCGAATTTGTCCACATTCTCAAAATCGATCATAATGCCGTTTCCCGCTCCCTCCGGCTGTCCCGCAGCCAAACTCATATTCGCGGCGTGTGCATTAAAATATATCCCCTGCAACGCACGATTGCAAGGGACAGGGATAAACACCGCTTATACAGGGATGAACGCACACGCACAAAACCATCCGTCCTCCTCGTAGAAATCGCTGAGCCCGCCGTATTTTTCCGTAATACTGCGGATCTGAACGATTCCCATGCCATGGCAGCCCTTCTCCGTCTTGGTCGAAGCAAGCTGCGGATTTCCGCCGAGAACCGACTGGCTGATCCTGTTTTTTACAAGAATGGTCTCATAGTCCCTCCTG
>CAMWWR010000237.1 GCA_947178045.1 uncultured Clostridia bacterium | reverse complement strand
GCGCTTATATCCGCCGAAACCGTATCCGCTGCCAGTTCCTTCAGTTCCATTCCCTCCGGTAGCCACACCTCCAGCTCCTTGCTCAAATTCTTAAAATCCCAGTTGCCGGATTTTGCAAATTTTACCCGCAGCGTATCTCCGTCCACCAGATAATACATCGTTGTTTTCTCATCCAGTGATTTGTTCGAGGTCTCTGAGATCACGATCGTATTCTCCGAATGATAACTGATCTCCACCGTTCCGCTCAGCCACTCAATATCAAGCTTCTCGATGCCGTCGGCCTGCAGCTCCGCATTTCCCATCGTGTACTTATCCGCGTTCTTATAAACGCCGCCCGCGCTGCAGCCGCACCCGAGCGTGGCAATGACGGCAAATATCATCGCACATATTACTTTCTTCATCCCACAATCCTCCCCGTCCGGTATTTAACAGACATTATACCATGTCTTTCAGACATACTGCCTCCGGCGGATGCGCACGATTCGCTGAGGAATATGTCCGCCGCACCTCCGGTGCGGTTCCGTTGGTCGGACGCGAATCGGCGCTGGTATAATGTCTGGCGACATTATACCATGTCCTGGCAGCCGCTGCATTATAGTATGATTAGAATTTGATTACAGGATATTTTATTACAGGATGCGTGCGCCGGGCGGGACGCGGATGAGCCTACAGCCAGTTTACGCGGCCTTCGAAGAGGATCTTTTCGGTGTTTTTCACGATCGTGCCGATCTCATAGCAGGCATAGTATTTGCTTACATGCCTGATCACCTCTTCTTTGTGCTTCTCCGGGACGACGAAATTAAAGCCGACACCGCAGTTGAAGGTGCGGAGCATCTCCTCGTCGCTGATGTTCCCGTGGCTGCGGATGTACTTAAATATTTCCGGGACACGCAGGCTGGACAGATCAATTCTGGCACACAGGCCGTCCGGGATTACTCGCGTCAGATTTCCCTCGATCCCGCCGCCGGTAATATGGGCCATGCCGTGCAGCAGCCCCGTTCTGAACAATCCCTTGATCGCCCTGTAATAAGGAGTGTGCGGCTTCATGATCTGCTCGATAAAGGTCAGGCCGCCGATTTTGTCCAGCTTGATCTCCGGCATCCGGTCCATCAGCAGGCGCACCAGAGAATAGCCGTTCGTATGCAGCCCATTGGAGGCAATCGCAAGCACCGTGTCATTCTCCTCTATTTTGCTGCCGTCAATGATCCGGGACCGCTCCGCAATGCCAGCGATGCTGGATGTCAGAACATAGACGCCGTGTTCCACCACCAGAGGCTGAATGGAGGTCTCCCCGCCGACCAGCGAGCACTCGTTTTCCCTGCAGGCCTCCGCGATTCCTTTCACCAGGCCCGCGATCGTATCCTTCTGTGCGCTCCCGCACACAATCGTATCCAGAACCGCCAGCGGCTTTGCCCCCATGACCACGATATCGTTCACAAGATGATTGATCATATCATGGCAGATCGATTCCGTGTAGCCGTATTCCATCGCAAGCTTCTGCTTGGAGCCCGGCTCCTCCGACTTCAGAACAAGCACCGGCTCCCTCAGCTCCGGAAAATGGATGTCGTACAGCGACGCGAACGGCCCCAGTCCGTTCAGCACGCGTGTATCCTGCGTTTCCAGGTGCTTCGCCATCTCCCTCTTTATCGTGTCCGTATAGGTGATATTGACTCCCGCCTTGCCGTAGGAAAGCCCCTCCGCCTCCCTCTCATTTCCGGCGAGTATCTCGTCCACGGTCACATCCAGCACCGTCGCGAGGTCACACAATATCTCTATGTTCGGATAGGAGATTCCCGTCTCCCATTTTGACACCGCCTGAAAGGAAATACTCAGCCTGTCCGCCAGCTGCTGCTGTGTCATCCCCAGCTCCCTGCGCTTATTCATGATAAAACTGCCGATTCTCACACTGTTGAGCATATCGTGCGCCTCCCGTCTTTTTGCTTTTATCATAGTTCATCCACGCGCGCCGCACAATAACCGCCAGAGGGAGTTTTTTCGAAAAATTCAACGAGCAATCGAGGCTGCGGAAGATGACAAGCACTTCAGCAGACAGCAAAAGCTTTGCAGGCAGCAAAAACTCCGGCAAGCAGCAATGGCATCAGCAAGCGGCAAATACTTGAGTAAACAGCGAAATCTCACCGCGTCTTCCTCTCGCTGACCCTGTCCTCCTCGGTGAGCCTTCCGCACAAAATCGGCGACTCCGGATCGTAGCTGCCGCAGTTTCTTCTCACGCTCTCGCTGCTGTAATTGGCATAGCAGTATCTGCAGCCGTTTCGGCAGGTATTGTAAGCACCGATATCCACGCTCGCCGTGCATCCGCACTCCGCCCTCTGGTTTTTGTCCTTCCCGACGCTGAGCTTACGGCCCGTGATCTCCTCGATCAACTGCTTGTCAATGCAGCAATTATGCTCTATCCCGCAATGTGACAGATCGATTTCCTCGGCGCAGCTCCCGACCGTCATGCCGTTTTTTTCCGCCGCTTTGGCAAGCTCCCGGCAAAACCCGGTCAGCCCGGCCTCTCCGATTTCGAGGGCTCCCATGGCCTGCAGTTCCTTCCTGTTTTTTGCGTAGGTATCGACAAAGCTGATGACACAGCGCTCCGTGCAGCCGTTCAGCGCCTCCGCGATCTGCCCGAAGGCTTTCAAATGGTACGCCGGAGTATATATCTTCGTAAAAATAATCGGGTCGTACCGCCAGATTACTCTCCGGCTTCCCACCATGTCCGCCAGCCTCTGAAATACCGGGATCAGCCTTTCCTTCTTGGGCGGCAGATTCGATTCCACATCCCTCCCGTATCCGGTCAGGGTAAACTGAAAATAATAATGGTACGCGGACAGCTCCTCCAGCCGTTCAAGCATCGGCTCCGGGTTTTTTGTCCAGAATACAATGCATTCCACCGCCTCCGGCGACAGCCCGACTCTGCTGACCTGACGCGGATTCATCGGGTTGCGCACACAGGCAAAACCGGCCTTTATTCTGTTGAAAAACCATTCCGAGTAATAGCTCGGGATATCCGTTCTGCGGCTCACGCTCAGAATCATGCTGTCCCCTCCGTCACGAACCACGTCCCTGCTTCCAGTTTCCATTTCGTTGTTCCGTCATTCCGACTCACAGTTTCTCATTCCGCCGTTCCGTCATTCCGGCCCACAGTTTTTCATTCCGACGTTCCGTCATTCCGGCTCGCAGTTTTTCATTCCGACATTTCCTTATTCCGGCTCGCAGTAATACCGGAAATACTGCTCCTTCAGGGTCTTGTAGGCCCCTCTCGGCAGATAGATCCGCTTTCCGTCATTCAGGCAGATTTCCTGCGCGTTCAGGCTTTCAATATACTCCAGATTCACAATATATGCGACTCCGACTCTTACAAATTCCCGCCACGGAACGAGCATTTTATAAAGCTCTGCCATGGTCGTATGCAGCCGGTGCTGTGTGCCGTCAGCAAGAAAAAGACACTGCGTTTTTCTCTGTGCCTCACAGTATGCAATATCATTCAACGGCACACGCTGTATCCTGCCGTCGATCCGCAGCAGAAGATATTTTCTGCGCTCCTCTGCCGCTTCTCCCAAAAGTCTGTCCAGCAAGGGGAACAGCATTTCCTCCGACACCGGCTTCACCAGATACTGCACCGCGTCCACCCCGAAGGCGTCCAGAGCATGCTCCTTCGATGCGGTAAGAAAAACGATCCTGCTCCCGTTCCCCATACCGCGCAATTCCCTCGCCGCATCAATTCCAAGCTTTCCCGGCATGTAAATATCCATCAGCAGCAAATCCGGCGCGTACCCGTTTTCCCGGATCCCTTCGAGAATCTCCTTCGCATTCGCAAAGCGGTCCGTCACCAAATCCGTATCCGGATACTTTTTCTGGTATGCAAGCAATATCTGTTCTGTTTTGTCCAGCTCTTCGGTTTCATCATCACAGATCGCGATCCGATACACGAGGCCGTACCTCCTTATCTTCCGGCTTGCCCCTGGGCATCCGCCGGCGGAATGTTCATGATCAGCCGGAAAATAAACACTCCGCCGTCGTTCTTGAAATCATATTTCCCGCCGAAATTATCCGCTGTCTTAATAATGCTCGACACGCCGATACCGCCCGTAAATTCCGGCTTCGGCTGCCCGTCCTTAAGCTCCGCCTCCATCCGGCAGGTATTGCTGCAATAGATGACCAGCTTATTTTTCTTTCTTT
>CAMWWR010000236.1 GCA_947178045.1 uncultured Clostridia bacterium | reverse complement strand
CCGCCGAATTCCACCATGTCTCCGACTCCCTTGCCGATCACCGGGATCAGGCGCACCGCGGTCGTCTTCTGGTTGATCATCCCGATTGCCATCTCATCCGCGATAATGCCCGAGATCGTCGCCGGGGATACCTCCCCCGGAATCGCGATCATGTCGAGCCCGACCGAGCAGACACAGGTCATCGCCTCCAGCTTTTCGAGCGTGAGGCAGCCCGCCTGCACCGCGTCGATCATGCCCTGGTCCTCGCTGACCGGGATAAACGCGCCGCTTAAGCCCCCGACGTAGGAGGACGCCATAACACCGCCTTTTTTTACCTGATCGTTCAGAAGAGCGAGCGCGGCGGTTGTCCCCGGAGCGCCCGGATATTCCAGTCCGAGCTCCTGCAGAATTTCAGCCACGCTGTCCCCGACGGCCGGCGTCGGCGCGAGCGAGAGATCCACGATGCCGAACGGGATTCCGAGACGCCTCGAAGCCTCCTTTGCCACAAGCTGCCCGACCCGCGTGATCTTGAATGCTGTCCGTTTGATCGTCTCGCAGAGCGTTTCGAAATCCTTGCCGCGCGCCGCCTCCAGCGCCTTTTTCACAACGCCCGGGCCGCTCACGCCGACGTTGACGATCGCGTCCGCCTCCGTCACGCCGTGGAATGCGCCCGCCATAAACGGATTGTCATCCGGCGCATTGCAGAAAATTACAAGCTTCGCACAGCCGAGGGAATCCGCGTCCTTCGTCCGCTCCGCCGTCTGCCGGACGATTTCTCCCATAAGCTTCACGGCGTCCATATTGATGCCCGTCTTCGTCGAGCCCACGTTTACGGAGCTGCACACGCGCTCCGTCACGGCGAGCGCCTCCGGGATCGACTCCATCAGCAGCCGGTCCGCCCGCGTCATTCCCTTGCTCACAAGCGCGCTGTAGCCGCCGATAAAATTCACTCCCACCGTTTTTGCCGCGCGGTCGAGCGTCCTGGCCAGCTCGACAAAATCCTCCTTCTGCCTGCAGCAGGCGCCGCCGACCAGAGCGATCGGAGTCACGGAAATACGCTTGTTGACGACCGGAATGCCGAATTCCTGCTCGATCTGCGCGCCGGTTGCCACAAGCCTTTCGGCCGTCCCTGTAATTTTCTCATAAATTTTCCGGCTGCATACCTTAAGATCGCTGTCAATACAATCCATCAGGCTGATGCCGAGCGTGATCGTGCGCACATCGAGATTTTCCTTCTCGATCATCTCATTCGTTTCCATTACCTCACTGAAATTTATCATCCCTATACCTCTTTCCCGCGTACCGTTTCCCGCGTGCCGCCCGCGTACCATACTTCCTGCGATCCGCCGCCGTATATCATCTCGCGCTGTACTTCTCAAATTTCGCGCCATGTTTCTCAGATCCGGTGCATCATATCAAAAATATCCTCGCGCTGCGCCTTGATGATCACGCCGATGTCCCTGCCGAGCTCCTCCAGCTCTGCGCTGACCGAGCCGAATTCCTTCGGGGACTGCGCCGTATCCACAATCATCATCATATTAAAATATCCGGATACGATCGTCTGCGATATATCCAGAATATTGATGCTGCTCTCCGCGAGATAGGTGCACACCTTTGCAATAATTCCCACGCGGTCCCTGCCAACTACCGTAATAATCGTTTTGTTCATATTTCCCTCATTCCTGCGCTGCTTTTTGCGCATAATAAGTTCGTGTCAAGCAGCGCGCAGACACAAAACTCAGGATTGAAAATTTTAATTTTCAATCTCCCTCCCCAAAAATTTATTCCAGCGAGAACCGCTTCGACGGCTTATCCCGGCTCGCCACCAGAATTTCCGGCACGGGCGCGGAAAAGCTCCAGCTCCGGTACAGATCCTGCCGCACCGTCTCGTACGCCAGCTCCGGATAATTGTTCTCTTTGCTCAGATGCCCGAGCACGACCACCCGCAGTCCCTCATGCAGAAGCCTTCCGATCAGCCCGGACGCCGCGTCGTTTGAAAGATGACCCTTTCTGCCCAGGATCCGCTGCTTCAGCTGGTACGGATAGCTTCCCACCAAAAGCATATTTTCATCATGGTTGGCTTCGAGATAGAGAATTTCCGAGCCCCGAAGGGATTCTACAGTTGTCTCATTGTATGTTCCAAGGTCGGTCGCCATCCCGATCTTGTGACCTCCCGCCCGGAAGGTATAGCTGACCGGCCTGACCGCATCATGGGAGATCGCGAACGGCGACACCTCGATGTCGCCGACCGTAAAGCAGCGTCCGTACTCCACCTCATTCAGCCATTCCCCCGGCTCCGGCCTGCACTTACCTGACTCCAGATACTGTGTCAGCGTCCCGGCCGTCGCATAGACCGGAACTGCGTGCTTCCTGCCGAACACGGAAAGTCCCTGCACATGGTCCGAGTGCTCGTGCGTGATCAGAATGGCAGCGAGACTATCCGGTTCCACATTTATAGAACGCAGTCCCTCCTCTATTCTTTTCGCGCTGATTCCCGCATCCACAAGCAGATGAGTGCTCTTTGTCCCGATATAGATACAATTTCCGCTGCTCCCGCTCGCAATACTGCACAATGTTATCATAGCCGTATCCCTTTCTGCCCCTTTTTATTTTCCAGCAGATTTATCTCATTCCCGTTCTCTCCGGCGGATATCCGATCTTCTTTGCTGCAGGAAGACAGACTCCGGACGCCGGTTTCCTGCAGACGCCGAAAAAAACTGCCTGCCGCAGCGAAATTCCCGCCGTTCAGTCCACCGCGCCAAAGACGGAGAGCGGCCAGATTCGAACCAGAACCCTCCCGCATATTTGCTCCTGCCGTACCTTGCCGACCGCCGGATAGCGGCTGTCCTCGCTGACCTCCCGGTTGTCGCCGAGCACGAAATACTCGCCCTCCCCAAGGCGGATTCCCTCCGCAGCCAGCCCCGCATAGCTGATCCCGTCCGACTTGCCGTAGCTCTCGTCCAGAGGCTGTCCGTCAATCAGGATTCTTCCCCCGGCGATCTGCACGGTCTCTCCCGGCAGGCCGATAATCCTCTTCACATAATGCCTTCCGTTTGGCGTTCCCTCCGGTGAAAAAACAATGATATCAAACCGCTCCATCCTGCCGGTCCGCACCGACAGCTTTTCCACAAGTACACTCTCCCCGTCATGCAAAGCCGGTTCCATGGAGGAGCCGTCGATCACCGTCCTCTGGATCAGCAGTCTGGGAACGGCGAACGCAAAGAGAAGAATAAGCGCAAGGTATATACAAAGCTCCGCCAGGAGCCTTTTCTTCTTTGTCATTTTTTTCATGATTCTGTTTGCCCGATTCTAAAAACAATCTCTATTTCGCAGAAAAAGGGCGGTAAAACCAAACCGCTGCATATCGGTCTGCTTTACCGTCCTTCCGTGTCCCGATTAAGCCTCCCTGTCATCCGAAAGGATTTTTACCTTGGCCTTATAGAGCTCGTCGACTGCAACAGAAAGCGGCTTATTGCAGGTCGGAATCACCATGGGCTCCGCGCCGTCGATCAGCTGGCGCGCCCTCTTTGCAGTTGCCAGCACGATGGAATATCTGCTGTTTACGACCGGCTCCTCCCCCTGCTCGACCTCCTGATTCACTACCTGCATCAGGTCATTGTACGATGGATGCAACATTTTATTTTCTCCTTTCTATGCCCGTGCATATCACAGCTCTTCCTGCCTACGGCTCCTCCGTGTTGACTCTTCCGGCGATCGTCTCCGGCAGAAGCGCCGACAGAACGACCCTGCCCTGCTCGGTGACGATAACGGCCTTGCACTTCCTGCCGCAGGTCGCGTCCACATAATTGTCGTGATCCTTCGCCGCCTGCACCATGCGCTTTACGGGCGCGGCCTCCGGCCGGATCACAGCAAGTATTTTATCCTCGTTTACTACATTCCCGTAGCCGATATTGATCAGCCTGCTCATGCGCCTTTCCCCCGTCCGCCGGCATTTCCACCGCCGGCTTCCCGTATCCTCCGACTTCTATTTCTCCTATCGCCGGCTTTACTCGATATTCTGAATCTGCTCCCGCACCTTCTCGATCTCCGTTTTCAGATCGATTGCCCGGTTCGTCACCGCCAGATCACTCGATTTCGACAGGATCGTATTGGCCTCGCGGTTCATCTCCTGCGCGATAAAGTCGAGCTTGCGCCCGACATTCTCTTCGGCCGAAAGCGGCTTCTTCATGTTCTCAATATGGGCTCTCAGGCGCACC
>CAMWWR010000235.1 GCA_947178045.1 uncultured Clostridia bacterium | reverse complement strand
GAGAAAGCAGTTCGGCCGCGCGATCGGCGCATTCCAGAACACGCAGTTCCAGCTTGCCAATATGGCGACGCAGGCGCAGGCGGCACAGCTTCTCGTTTATAAGGCGGCACGCACGAAGGATCAGTACACAAAGGATCACAAGACCTCCTACAGCATCGAGGCGGCTCAGGCGAAGCTCTATGCTGCCGAGATGGCGATGGACGTTACGACGAAGGCAGTTCAGCTGCACGGCGGCTACGGCTACACGAGAGAATATGAGGTTGAGCGCATGATGCGCGACGCGAAGATCACCGAGATCTACGAGGGCACAAGCGAGGTGCAGCGCATGGTAATCAGCGGGGCGCTGCTGAAGTAGGCATCCGTTCGTTTGCGGGAGGATACCGCTTGCAAAGCGATTTCTTTCCGGGCGGAGCGCAGCGTATGGCAGCCGGCGATGCGCTGCGGCAATGTAACTGAAAAAGCAGAAAAAAATTAAGGAGTGGAAAATACAATGAAAATTGTTGTTTGTATTAAGCAGGTTCCTGATACAAAGGGCGGTGTAAAGTTTAATCCGGACGGCACGCTGGACAGAGCCTCCATGATGACCATCATGAACCCGGACGACAAGGCGGGGCTTGAGGCCGCGCTCAGACTGAAGGATCAGTACGGTGCCGAGGTTACGGTGGTGACGATGGGACTTCCGAAGGCGGAGGAGGTGCTCCGCGAGGCGATCGCCATGGGCGCGGACAAAGGTATTCTTGTGACGGACCGTGTGCTCGGTGGAGCGGATACTTGGGCTACCTCCCAGACGCTGGCGGGCGCGCTGCGCAACATCGAGTACGATCTGATCATCACCGGGCGTCAGGCTATTGACGGAGATACGGCGCAGGTCGGCCCGCAGATTTCCGAGCACCTGAATATTCCGGTTATTTCTTATGCGCAGAATCTGAAGATCGAGGGCGACAGCGTGATCGTTGAGCGCCAGTTCGACGACAGATATCATGTGCTGAAGGCGAAGATGCCTTGTCTTGTAACCGCGCTTTCCGAGCTGAACGAGCCGAGATACATGACGCCGGGCGGTATTTTCGACGCTTATCAGGCGGAGATCACCGTGTGGGGCAGAGCGGACCTGAAGGATGTGGACGATTCCAACCTCGGTCTCAAGGGCTCTCCGACGCAGATCGCAAAGGCTTCCGACAAGGTGAGAAAGGGCAGCGGCGAGGTTGTTACGCTTGATCCTGCAGAGGCTGCCGACTATATTGTCGGCAAGTTAAAAGAGAAGCATGTTATCTAAGGAAGCGCTGATGAAATCATCGCTTCCTCAGAGCCTTTGGCAAATGCACACGGATTTGCAGAGGAATATGCCGCTTCGCGGCGCAAATCCGGCGCTGGAAACGCTTTAATCAGCGTTTCCCTAAATAATTGGAGGTATGACAATGAACTTGGATGAATATAAGGGCGTATATGTCTTCGCTCAGCAGGTGGACAACGTAATCAACAGTATTGCCTTCGAGCTGATCGGCAAGGGAAAGGATCTGGCGGAGGCTCTTGGCACAGAGGTGACGGCTGTGCTTATCGGAAGTAATGTGGAGAATCTGGCGGATGAGCTGGCAGAGTACGGTGCGGATAAGGTGATCGTCGTGGACGATCCGGAGCTGAAGGAATATCGGACCGAGCCTTATGCGCATGCGCTTGCCTCGGTCGTAAACCAGTACAAGCCGGAGATTCTTCTGGTCGGCGCTACGGCGATCGGACGCGACCTCGGCCCGAGAGTGTCCGCGAGAGTTCACACCGGTCTGACCGCGGACTGTACACAGCTTGAGATCGGGGATTTCCCGATCAACCCGGTGCCGGGCAAGGAGCAGAAGCACAATCAGCTGCTTATGACCCGCCCTGCGTTCGGCGGCAATACGATCGCGACGATCGCGTGCCCGGATTTCCGTCCGCAGATGGCTACGGTGCGCCCGGGCGTTATGCAGAAGAGGGAGAAAAAGGCCGGTGTAAAGGCGAACGTGGAGAAGTTCAACCCGGGCTTTACTCCGGACAATAAATATGTCGAGATTCTTGAGATCGTAAAGGCAGTTTCCGATACGGTGGACATTATGGATGCGAAGATCCTTGTTTCCGGCGGACGCGGTGTGGGCAGTGCCGAGAATTTCAAGCTTCTTGAGGAGCTGGCAGACGTGCTCGGCGGCACGGTCAGCTGCTCCCGCGCGGTTGTGGATGCAGGCTGGAAGTCCAAGGAGCTTCAGGTAGGGCAGACCGGCAAGACCGTCCGTCCGCATGTATACTTTGCAATCGGTATTTCCGGTGCGATCCAGCACATCGCCGGCATGGAGGAGGCCGATATCATCGTTGCCATCAACAAGGATGAGACCGCGCCGATCTTCTCCGTGGCCGATTACGGCATTGTCGGCGATCTGAACAAGATCCTGCCGGTGCTGACCGAGCAGCTTAAGGCGGCAAAGGCTGCAAACTGATCGTCCGGGGCGAGGGAAGACACAGGATGGCCGCACAGCGGCGGATAAAAGGGATCGGGCTGTCCGGGAAAACTCGGGCAGCCCGGTTTTTATGCGCAGGGGTGCGAATGTGTATGAATGCACATAGAAATTTTGCTGCTGAAGCAGCCCGCGCCCCGCGCAGGCGAGCAGGGAAGAAAAAGCCTCTCCTGCTCGATTGTGTACGCCCGCAAATGCGCGTGAACGCGCATGGGAAGATAGTCGCTTGCGGCGACATGCGGGCGGCGCAGCGAGTAGCGGAGAAAAGTATTCCTCTACTTGATTGTCGGAACAGGCAACAGCGGACAGGAGGCTCCTATGAATATACAGATTTTCGGAACAAAGAAGGATTTCGATACAAAGAAAGCAGAGCGTTTTTTCAAGGAGAGAGGGATCAAATATCAGTTTATCGATATGAAGGAGAAGGGAATGAGCAGGGGAGAGTTCAACGCGGTCTGTCAGAGCGCGGGCGGCGTGGAAAATTTGCTCGACCCAGACTGTCGGGACCGGGAACTCCTCGTCCTGATACAGCATCTTTCACCGGAGGACCGGCTGGAAAAAATTCTGGAAAACCAGAGGGTCATCCGCACGCCGGTCGTAAGAAACGGGAAGCAGGCGACGGTCGGATATCAGCCGGAGATCTGGAAGAGGTGGGAGTAAAAAGCAGTATCGCAGGCCCGCCCGCGATATGCGCAGGTATAAGGGTAAAAATGAGAAAAAACAGAGTGGGATGGGAGTATGAACGAAGTATTTCGGATAAGAGACAGATTAAAAATAGCGGGCAGAGGAACGATTTATACGTTGGATATTAGTCAGGGTGCAGAGATTCATGCGGGAGATATTCTTTTTGACCTTGCAGGAAATCGTTTTAAGGTTGAAGGCATTGAGATGTTCAGGGAAATGACGGATGGCAGGTCTGCAGAGAATACACCGGTTGGTTTCTTGTTCGAGCTGCTGGAAGGTGTTGAAGCGTCGGGCAGCATTCTGGTTCGAGATTTGCAGGATATCAGCTTCCTGTTTTGCAATCATCCTCTGTATCAGCGTAAGGTTGATGAGGATTATGAAGAAGAATATCAGGAAGCAGGCCTTCATCATTCCTGTGCTCTGTTTAGCTATGAAGATTTGGAGATGGGAAAACTCTCCTTATACGGCGAAAGCATTTCAGGATTAACAATATACCGCGGCTGGATGATGAAGCCGGAAATGTATGAAAGCTTTTATTCTTTACTGGAAGCAAAGGGCATTATATTGATTAACACACCGGAAGAATATGAAAGATATCATACTCTGCCGGGATGGTATTCTGATTTTGCAGATGAAACAGCGGAATCTGTTTGGGAGTCCGAGGGAACACTTGAAAATGCGTTGAAAATATCCGGGACGTTGCAGGGTCCATATATCGTAAAAGATTTTGTAAAGAGCAGAAAACACGAATGGTATGATGCATGCTTTATCCCGAATATTGAGGATAAAGCGAGATCAACAAAGATAATAAAAAACTTCATTGACCGACAGGGAGAAAGCCTTGTCGGCGGCGTTGTATTGAGGAAGTTTCAAACGCTGAAGCAGGTTGGTTTTCATGAAAACAGCGGTATGCCGCTGTCAGAGGAATATAGAGCTTTTATTTATGCCGGAAGGATAGCCGCGATTGACGATTACTGGATGAAGAAAAACGATATAAAGCTCACTGACGAAGAAGTTTCATGGCTGGAAACCATTGCAAGAAGGATTAGGAG
>CAMWWR010000234.1 GCA_947178045.1 uncultured Clostridia bacterium | reverse complement strand
AATATATATGAGAGGGGGATGAAGAACAGAACAAAATATTTATGGAGAACAGAACAAAATATTTATGGAAAACAGAACGAAAATATTCTTCCGTCAGCGCTGCTGAAAGCGCGTCAGGTAGGTCTGTCGCCCGTATTCGCCGATCTTGAACTGATAATATGCCTGCTCGGCGGCCGCCCTGTCCTCGAACAGGCCGAAGACCGTCGGGCCGCTGCCGCTCATCAGCGCGCCCATGGCTCCGAGGGAAAGCAGCTGCGCCTTGATCGCGGAAATTTCCGGATGCTTTTTGAGCGTGACGGATTCCAGTACATTGCCGAGACCCTCGCACAGGCCCTTCAGGCTACCGGCGCGTATCGCGTCAAGCTGGGCGTCGATATCGGGATGGATGACCTCGTCGAGGCGAAGATTCTCATAAACATATTTTGTCGAGACGGCCGCGGGCGGCTTGACGATCAGGCAGTAGCACTGCGGCGCGGGCGGAAGCGGCGTCAGCACCTCGCCGATCCCCTCCGAGAGCGCGGTGCCCTGGAGCAGACAGTACGGGACGTCCGCGCCGATACGCACGCCGATTTTCTGCAGCGCCTTAAGATCCATGCCGGTGCCGAACAGCTCGTTGAGAGCGGTCAGAGCGGCCGCGGCGTCGCTGCTGCCGCCCGCCATGCCGGCGGCGACCGGGATATGCTTCTGCAGTGTGATGTGAACCTGCGGCTTCAGTCCCGCGGTCTGAAAAAAGAGGTCGGCGGCGCGGTAGACCAGATTGTTCTCGTCCGTCGGCAGATAATTCAGATTGGTTTTAATGGAAATACTGTTTGTGCGGATCCTGCTGACGGTCAGCCGGTCGAACAGCCGGACAGTCTGCATGATCATTTTTACCTCGTGATAGCCGTCCGGACGGCGGGAGAGCACATCCAGTCCGAGATTGATCTTGGCGTAAGCTCTTATATGAATCGAGTCCATGGCGTCCTGCTTTCTGTGTGTTTTTGCTTTTGCGGACATTATATCATTTTTTTTTAAATTTGCATAGTTCCTTTTGGATGATATCGCACCCTGTCACCTGGCGCGTGACAAAGTTCCATATCCCTTTGGTAGACACTGCAGCGGCGAAAAGATATAATATTTATCAAACCAACGGAGGAGGAAACGTAATGACAATCGGGCAAAGAATCCAGCAGATCAGAATGGAACACGGACTTTCACAGGAGGCGTTTGGCGAAAGGCTCGGCACAACAAGGCAGACGGTTTCCCGGTGGGAGCTTGACCAAAGCTATCCGGAGCTTAATAAAATCGTTCTGATCAGCAAAATTTTCTGTGTGACAACAGATTCCCTTCTGAAGGACGGAATCAGCACATTTGACACAGATATCGAATATTTCACCTGTGGAGTATACCGGTCGGCGCACTCGGAAATTGTGGAAACGGAGAGATTTGCGCTTGTTTATTATTGTATTCCGGACAAGAGCATTTTAGGAACCAGACTGTATTCTGGGTTTGAAAATCAAAAACGTCTGGTGGCGGTATGTGAAAGAGATCAGCAGCGGCAGGTCACCGAGTACGCTTACTCCCTCACGGACGGGCAGGAGGTGATATCCAACAGCGACCCTCTCGCAGCGTGTCTTGGCGAAGCATACGATGGCGAGCAAAAGAAATCCTTGCGCCGCCTGGAACGTTTTTTCGTGGATCATACCGGAAATCCGCTGCCGGGCGTAAAGAAGAGTGGGATCCCCACATGCCTGATGCTGTGGCGGATGGCGGACAGCTATTCGGCGGATGCAGAGTCCTTTCATTTCTTCCTCTGCACAGGTAAAACCGAATACACCTTTTTCATCCGGCCGAAAGATACTGATATTTATTGCGGCGCGTCATACAATATCGTATTTGATTTAGGGCTGTTTGGCGGGGGACAATTTTTCAGGATCCGCAACTACAAAGATAACAGTGAAAAATTTTGCAGATTCTCCTGTGACTTTTCCTATGAGGCCCGGGAAATTGATATCCCGACGGAGGAATGTGTGCTTGGCAAATGCCTTACAACGAGCAAGGGGATGATGTGGTGCGTAAAGCGCTACACCGACGATGAGATCGTCCTGCAGGGCTGCGGGGATGATGAATATACCTACCGCCGGACGGATAAAAGAACCGAACAATTTATGCTCGCAGAGGAATAGACGTCCTCTGTGCATCCGTGAAAATCAAGCAGGAGAATGACGCCGCCTGCATAAAAAGCGGTGCTGCTACACGAAGAAAAAATTTCATGCGGCAGCACCATGCATATTTTATCCCTGTTTCTCTGCCTTCTTACATTTTCTCAAATACCGGCATATAGTCAAGCGGCGCTGCTACATGGACGGTCTGCCCGCCCTCGTAAACGCTGCCGTCGCTCGTAAGCTTCCATGTTCCCGCCGGAAGGTATACATCCCTCTCAAACTGGTTGAGCCTGAAAATCGGCGCTGCCAGATATTTGCCGCCGAACATATACTGATCCTGAAGCTCCCAGCAGGTCTTGTCCTCCGGGAATTCGTAGAACATCGCGCGGATCAGCGGGGAACCGTTCTCCGATGCTTCCTTGTACAGGCTCTTGATGTAGTCAAGCATCGAAATACGGATATCATAATACTTTTTCATGATCCGGTAATTCTCCTCGCCGTAGCTCCAGAGCTCATTCGGCTGTCCGGTATGCAGGTATCCGCCGCCCCAGTCGCGGTCGTCAAGCGGCGGGATATTGTAAGGTCCCCGGTCGCCGTGCATACGGAATACCGCGGAATAAACGGCGAACTGATACCAGCGGATCAAAAGCTGCTGAAAATCCGGGTCATTCACATCGTCGGTCATAAAGCCGCCGATATCCGTCGTCCACCAGGCGATCCCCGCGAGCCCCATGTTCAGGCCGCACTGCAGCTGATCATAAAATGCCTCGAACGTGCTCGGCACATCCCCCGACCACACGACATTTCCGTATTTCTGGCTGCCCGCCCACGCGCAGCGGAGCAGATTGACCACATTGCCGTCTCCCAGATCCTTCATATTATCATAGAAAATACGGCTGTACATCTGCGGATAGATATTGGTGCATTCCAAGGCAGGCGCATCCATATAGCGGTAATTTTCGAAATCATATACCCCGTAATCCGGCTCGGAATTGTCAAGCCAGAATGCATCGATGCCGAGGTCGTAATAATTTCTCTTGCAGACTTCCCACACATACTGCCTTGTTTCCGGATTGAACGGGTCAATCTCCACGCAGTCGCCCTGATAATCGTAGGTCTGCGCCGCGCCGCGCTCGGTCTTGATCAGAAGCCCCTTCTCCATCATCGGGTAGAAATTTTCGCTTCTGCGGTCCACGGAAGGCCATACGGAGACGATCACCTTGATCCCCATCGAGTGCAGCTCGTCCACCATTGCCTTCGGGTCCGGCCAGTAGGTCTTATCAAATTTCCAGTCGCCCTGCACCGTCCAGTGGAAGAAGTCAATGACAATCAAATCAATCTTGATGCCCTCCTTCTGATACTGGCGCGCAACCGAGAGCACCTCGTCCTGCGTGCGGTAGCGCAGCTTGCACTGCCAGAGCCCCATGCGGTCCTCCGGGAACATCGGCGAATGTCCGGTCGCATCGGTATAATTCGCAAGAATCTGCTTCGGCGCATCCGCTGCGGTAATCCAGTAATCCATCTCCTTCGTCGCGCGGGCGATCCACTCGGTATAATTGCGCCCGAAGGTCACGCTGCCGACCGCCGGGTTGTTCCAGAGCAAGCCGTAGCCAAGGCTGGAAACCGCGAACGGCACGGAAATCTGGGAATTCCTCTGCGCCAGCTCCAGCACACAGCCCTTCAGATCCATACAGGACTGCTGGTACTGCCCCATACCGAAAATTTTCTCCCCGTCAGTGCTTTCAAATTTCAGATTCAGGGAATAATCACTGCCGCCGATCACGCCCTTCCACTCGCGGTTGACAACCTTCAGGCAGCGGCTTTCCTTTGAAATCGTTCCGCCGTAGCTGCGGTAATACTCCTGTAAAATCTGTTTTCCGTCACGGTAAAACGTGAGGACACCCGCGAAATTCACAGTCGCCTTGATTCTGCCGTTCGTGATGGAAGCACACGGCTCCCCGTTACCCGTTTGGCCGATCTCCACCACAGAGGCACAGGCCCCCGGCTCTTCTGTCGGCGCCCAGGCGTTGACCGTAAATTTCGAAAACATCGTTGCGCGGACGCGCAGGGAATCCTTCCCCCAGG
>CAMWWR010000233.1 GCA_947178045.1 uncultured Clostridia bacterium | reverse complement strand
CTATTTTCCTTTCTGTCGGTAATCATTGCGGTTTGACCGGCTTACGAGATGGCCTTGAACGGACAGCCTGCCTTGCATGCTCCGCACTTGATACATTTTGCCGGGTCGATCTTATGCGGCTCCTTGACCGTGCCGGAAATCGCGCCGACCGGACAGAGCCTTGCGCACTTCGTGCAGCCCTTGCACAGGGACGGGTCGATGGACAGCGAGATCAGTGCCTTGCACTGGCCGGCCGGACATTTTTTATCGACCACATGAGCGATATATTCGTCGCGGAAATATTTCAGCGTGCTGATAACCGGGGAAGCAGCCGTCTTGCCGAGACCGCACAGCGCGGTGTCGGAGATGGTCTTCGCGAGCTCCTCGAGCAGGTCGATATGCTCCGGTGTGCCGCGCCCCTCCACGATGTCCGTGAGCAGCTCCAGCATGCGCTTGGTGCCCTCGCGGCACGGCACGCATTTACCGCAGGACTCGTTCTGCGTGAAGTTCATGAAGAACCGGGCCACCTCGACCATGCAGCTCTTGTCGTTCATAACGACAAGTCCGCCGGAGCCGATCATCGCGCCCGCCTTCTTGAGCGAGTCGAAATCGAGCGGCAGGTCGAGATGCTCCTTTGTGAGACATCCGCCTGACGGGCCGCCGATCTGCACCGCCTTTAATTCGCCGCACTTGACGCCGCCGCAGATGTCGAAGATGACCTCGCGCAGCGTTGTGCCCATCGGCACCTCGATCAGGCCGGTGTTGTTGACATTTCCGGTGAGAGCGAACGCCTTTGTGCCGTGATTTTTCTCCGGGCCGTAGGTGCAGTACCAGTCGGCTCCGTTCAGGATGATCGGCGGAACGTTGCAGAACGTCTCGACATTATTCAGCACGGTCGGCTGCTCGAACAGACCCTTCTCGACGGTGCGCGGAGGCTTTACTCTCGGCATGCCGCGGTTGCCCTCGATGGAGGCGGTCAGCGCCGAGCCCTCGCCGCAGACGAACGCGCCCGCGCCCTGGCTGATGTGGAGCGTGAAGGAGAAGCC
Organism: uncultured Clostridia bacterium; assembly: GCA_947178045.1. Classification (GTDB taxonomy): domain Bacteria; phylum Bacillota; class Clostridia; order Lachnospirales; family Lachnospiraceae; genus RGIG4057. Next base: position 3,237 of record CAMWWR010000233.1, on the reverse strand, counting down.
GGAATTCAATATATTCTCGCCGAGCAGGCCCATTTCCTCCGCCTGCTCGATCGCGAGCTGAAGCCGGGATACGGCGAGCGGGTACTCCGCACGCACATAGATGTAGCCGTAGTGAGCCTTTGTCGCAATGCCGGCGATGATCATGCCCTCGATCATGCGGTGCGGCTCGCCCTCCATCATGGAGCGGTCCATGAACGCGCCAGGATCGCCCTCGTCACCGTTGCAGACAACATATTTAATCTCGGAATTCTGGCGCAGCACCTGGCTCCATTTCCTTCCGGTCGGGAAGCCTCCGCCCCCGCGTCCGCGCAGATCGGATTTGGTGATCTCGTCCACGATCTCCTCCGGCGACATGTCGAACAGCGCCTTCTCCACGGCGGAATAGCCGCCGACCGCTATGTATTCGCGGATGGATTCGGCGTTGATATGCCCACAGTGCTCAAGAGCGACGCGCGTCTGCCTGGAGTAGAACGGGATTTCCTCCTGCTTTACATAAGGCTTTCCGGTTTCCTTATCCTTGTAGACGAGGCGGTCGACGACCTTGTCCCCGATAATGGTCGTGTCGATGATCTCCTCGCAGTCCTCCACCTTGACCTTGACATAGAGCCAGCCCATCGGCTCGATGCGGACAAGGGGACCCATCTCGCAGAAGCCGTGGCAGCCGCTTTTTTTCACGCCGATCGAGTCGTGCGGCTCCTCCTCGAGCTTCAGGGCGCAGACAAGCCCGCGCTCCTCGATGATCTCCTTCAAGCGGGCATATATTTTCAGAGAGCCGCCGGCGACGCAGCCGGTGCCCGCGCAGATCAGGATCTGCTTTTTCTGGCAGGCGAGGGAGCGCCGGTAATCCTGGCGTCTTGCCTCCAATTCTTCCCGTGTATTGATTCTCACTGTGCCTTGCCCTCCTTTAATTCGTTGATCAGCTCATCCACCTTCTCCGGCGTCATGGCCGGATGGACGACATCGTTCACGGTGCAGACTGGCGCGAGGCCGCATGCGCCGAGACAGGAAACAGTCTCAACGGTAAACATCATGTCCTCCGTGGTCGGATTTTTCTCCGACACATTCAGAACCTTGCGGAATTCCTCGAGGATCGGAATGGACTTGCGCACATGGCAGGCGGTGCCGTCGCATACCTTGATGACATATTTCCCCTTCGCGTCGAGGGAAAAGTTCTCGTAGAAGGTAGCCACGCCGTAAATCTTTGCTTCGCTGATTTTCAGCGCAGCGGCGATATAGCTGAGCACCTCCTCCGGCAGGTAGCGGTATTCCTTCTGTACCTCCTGCATGATCGCGATAACCTGCGATTTGTTATAGCCGTGGGACTGCAGAATGCAATCGATTTTTTGTTTTTCTTCTTGCCCCAGCATTGGTACTCCTTTCTGAAAATTTGTAATGTATCGCGTTTTCGTAAAAATTTTAGCCAACACACTTATAATAGCATAGAAAAATGCCGAATTCAAGTAAATTCAACAAAGTCCGCACCCAAAATCTGGCGAAAAACCGTCAAATTAACGATGGGCTGCGGCAAAGAGCGGGCGCAGGAAGAAAATAACGGACAATAACAGGAAAAATGAGAAAAGGCAGGAAAAAGAAAAGACCGGACTTTTCGCTGATGCAGAAAAGCCCGGTCTGACGGACAAAGAAACGGACGGTTATTCGTCCTCCTCGTCGCCGAACATATCGTCGAATTCGGCGGAATCAAGCCATTCGTCAAAGGCGTCGGAGACGGCCTCAAATTCCTCGTCGTCCTCGATGTTGATGAGATCGATGTCATCGTTCCCCTTGTCGACGAATTCGTATAAATAAACCTCGCCCTCCTCGCCGGCGTTCTGCGGGAGAAGCGCGATGTAATTCTTATCCCGGCACGGGAAGACCGTGATAACGTCGCAGACCAGCTCCGTATCGTCCTCCAGCGTTATGGTGATGGTGTCGTTTCCCTCTTCGGCATTGTAGTTTTCGCTCATGGGCATAACCTCCTGATTTGTCGTTGGCGCGCGGCCTGCGTTTTTGTGGACGCGGCGCCATGCACGGCGCGGGCTGCGGCAATTTCACTATAGCAGAAGAGCGGGGAAATTGCAAGCGGCAGTTCCGCCGGATGCATTCTGCAAAAAGAAACAAAAATTTTATCCCGGGGCAATGAAATTTCTACTTGAAAAAATAGAAGGAGAATACTAAGATATACCTAAGCTGTAAATACAAAGCGGGGCATCCGCAAACCTGTAAACCATGTTATGGTTTTGCGGAACAAAGCCGCGCAGAAATGGGGAAAAAAATATGTTGAATATCAGAATTGAGAGAACGGACGCTCCGAAGCCGCTCCCGGCAGCGGACAATCCGCTGAAATTCGGTACGATCTTCACGGACCACATGTTCATTATGAATTACGAGACCGGCAAGGGCTGGCACGACGCGCGCGTCGTACCGTATCAGCCGATCGTGCTCGACCCGGCGGCGATGGTGTTCCACTACGGGCAGGAGATGTTCGAGGGACTGAAGGCGTACCGCGCAGCCGACGGAAGAATCCTGCTGTTCCGCCCGGATATGAACGCGAAGCGCACAAACAATACGAATAAGAGGCTCTGCATTCCGCAGATTCCGGAGGAGGATTTCGTGGAGGCCGTGAAGACGCTTGTAAAGACGGACGCGGCCTGGATCCCGACAAAGCCGGATACCTCCCTCTATATCCGGCCGTTCATCATCGCGACCGATCCGTTCCTCGGCGTGCGTCCTTCCGATACCTATCAGTTTATCATTATTCTGTCGCCGGTTGGGCCGTACTACCCGGAGGGGCTTGACCCGGTCAAAATCTGGATCGAGGACGACTATGTGCGCGCGGTGCGCGGCGGTATCGGCGAGGCGAAGACCGGCGGCAACTACGTCGCTTCCATGGCAGCCCAGCTCAAGGCGCACGAGGAGGGCTATTCTCAGGTGCTCTGGCTGGACGGCATTGAAAGAAAATACATCGAGGAGGTCGGCGCGATGAATATTTTCTTCAAGATCAGCGGCACGGTGATCACGCCGATGCTCAACGGCAGCATTCTGCCGGGTATCACGAGAGATTCCGTTATTTCGCTGTGCAGAGAGTGGGGCATTCCGGTCGAGGAGAGAAGAGTTTCCGTCGACGAGCTCTATGAGGCGGCTCAGAACGGCACGATGGAGGAGGTATTCGGCACAGGTACGGCGGCGGTCATCTCCCCGGTCAGCCACCTGCGATTCAAGGACCATGTTCTCCAGGTG
>CAMWWR010000232.1 GCA_947178045.1 uncultured Clostridia bacterium | reverse complement strand
CGCCGGACGGAACCATGGCGGCAATCCCGGTAAGCTTCGGCTGTACTTCCTTCCCCGCCAGCAGGCTCTGCAGCTCCGAAGCCGCCCCGTCGATCTCTGCCTGCGAAGCGGTGACATCGTTTGCAGTTCCGACCGCCTGCCGGTACGCTGCAGTAAATTGTTCGTAGGCCGATTCACTGAAATCGGATTTTTTCATCAGAGCCGCCTTGCTTAAGACATCCCACAGGGCGGAAAAATCCTGCTCCTGCGCTTCCTTCCCTTCATAATAGGCTTCAAATTCCCACAGGGTAATGCCGTTTTTGCCCTCATGATTGTGCCGCAGTACAAAGCGGAACACATCGGAGGTTATATCGTCATAACTCAGGGTATGGCTGACGGTGTTATTGTCCAGTTTCTCGTAGACAGCACTTGCCGTTCCCGCCGTCTTCCAGCCCTCACCGTCCGGAATCTGGATTTCCACTGTTGTAAATCTCGAATTGCCGCCGCCCGGATTGGACGCGTCATACGACAGGTCGGTCCGCTCATAAATAACAAGCTTGTTTATTGTCCGCTGCTTTCCGAAATTTACTTCAAACCCGATATCCTCGCCTGCACCGTCCCTCGATGCATACCGCTCTGCGGACAGGGAGCCGTCGGTCAGCCATTCCGTTCCATGGCTCTTATCGTACTGTGTACCCATAACCAGAGTCATCGCCTGTGAAAGAAGATAGTTCTCACTGACTGCCGCTCCCGGCGCTGTGGAGACCGGTATGAGAACGGAGCCGGAAGCTCCGCCGCCGTCCGCCGCTTCTGCGGTCACTCTCAGGATTCCGGATGCCTCCCCCTTCGCGGTAAGAATCCCGTCCTCCGAAATTTCCGCACAGTCCGCACGGCTGCCGTCCGCATTGGTCACCGACCATATTACTGCGCGGTAATCGGCCTCCTTCGGAAGCACCTCCGCGATCAGACGAATGCTCTGCCCGGTTCCTGTCAATGCCATAACGCCATTTTTCGAGGATATGTTCACCTCCTGCGCGGCAATGCGGGACGGATCCCCATACACACGGAAATAATCGATGGAAACGCTGTTGTCGTTGGCCTCCGTTACCTTCTCTTCCAACACCTGAACCCGGATCACATGATCCCCATAAGCGAGATCCATTTTGGAGAATACCAGTGTATCCGGCGTTGTTGCCTTTGCATAGACCGGATAATAGTCTCCCACCCTCTCGTCGTCAATATATACGGCAAAGGCATTATAATTGGATTTTGCCACAGAGTACATTTCAATGCCGGAGCCCGTAAAGAGCAATTTCGCCTCCGAACCCGGTGTCCAGGAACAATTATTGGTGCTCTTGTAATGATCGTCCTCGCTGAACATGCTCCAGGAGCCGCTGTAAACAACACGGCCATCGTTGCTGTCGATCGTTTCGTTTTTCAGCCCCTTTTCCTGCACATCCGAGGAACGGATCCCCTCTGCCTTGTCCGCTCCCCGGGCAGCGACGCAATAGGTATAGGTATCGCCAAGGGAAATCCTTGCCGCGGTCCGATCAACAAATTTGCATTCCCCGATCTCTGACAGAAGCAGCGTAAAGATGCCGCCGTTCATACTGCGGTAAACGCTGTAGGAAACGGCATCCGCCACACTCTCCCAGGAGAGCGCGACCTCACTGTCAGAAATTCTTTCCGCGTTCAGGCCCTTCGGCGCCCTCAATGCGTACCTGTTCTGAATCGTATAGGTTTTTCCCGCTTCGGTCGCAAAGCGTATCCTGCCGTCCTTCAGCGTTTCAAATGAAACCGGATTTCCGCTTTCATCCGATAAAACAATCTCGTTTCCCATCACGAACTGCACGGTGCAGTCGCCGCCTTTTCTGGAAAGAATGGTAATCTCATAAGGGAGCTTATCCACCCATTTGATACCCAGCTCGAAATTGCCGCGCGCCACGAGCCCTCTCACACTGCCGTCGCTCCACACATCCGGAAGTGCCGGGAGAATGCTGATATATCCCATGTTGCTCTGCATCAGCGCCTCCGCCAGACCTGCCGTATACCCGAAGTTTCCGTCGATCTGGAACGGCGGATGCGTATCCCACAGATTATTCAGAATGCCCGTTTTAATCAGTGTCTCGATCAGGGTATAGGTATGCTCGCCGTCCCCCAGCCGCGCCCAGGAATTAATGCGCTGCCCCATCGCCCAGCCGGTGGATTCGTCCACGCGGGCATCCAGGGAAACCCGCGCCGCCTCCAGCCATTCCGGCGTTTCCTCCGAGATCAGATCCCCCGGGAACAGCCCGAGAAGCTGGGAGAGATGCCGATGCCCATAGGCATCCGAGCCCGGCACGCTGCCCAGTGTCGTCTCCTCATACCATTCCTTGATCTGCCCGGAATCCCCGATCTCAATCGGAGCGCGCAGATTTCCCAGAATCGCTCTCCACTCCTTCAGAACCGCAGGGTCTTCACCGACGATTTCTCCAGCCTGGATCGTATCAGTCAACAGCTGCCATATCAAGGTCTGCTCGTATGTATTTCCGTTCGTCCTCGGGCCGTGTTCCGGTGAATAGGCAGGGGTGGAGATCCATTTTCCGTTTTCATCCTTTACCAGGATTTGCTGATAAAAGACAACCTGCTCCTTCATCATCGGATAGATCTTTTCTTTTAAGATCGTCTCATCCAGAGTATACTCATAATACTCCCATACATTCTGCAGTATCCACGGAACTGCCGCAGGAGACCAGCCCCAGTCAAAGCTCCAGCCCGGGCAGGTCCAGCCAAACGGCGTTGTCTGCGTGTTTGCCGTAAAGCCGTTTTCCGGATGTTCCTCATCGGATTTGATTCCGAAATAGACCTCCGCCGTAACGCGCCCCGGCTCGCGGAGTCCTTCCACATAATCAATCAGAGGAAGGGCGCACTCTGCCAGATTCGTATTGTAAGCCGGCCAGTAATTCATCTGAAGGTTTACGTTAATATGATAATCCGAGCTCCATGTGCTCCCGTTTTTGCCGACCCACAGTCCCTGCAGATTGGCCGGCAGGGTGTCTCCGCGGGAGGAGGAAACCAGCAGATAGCGCCCGTACTGAAAGAGCAGTACCTCCAGATAGGATTTCTCCGCGGCATTCAGCGCATCCTGCTTATACGCCGCAAGCAGGTCGTCCGTCACCCGGCTCGACTCCTGCTGCCCCAGATCCAGATCCACTCTTGCCATGATTGCAGAAAAATCGTTCTCATGCGCTTTGCGAAGCTCTTCGTAGGATTTTTTCGCCGCGTTTTCCACATTTGCCTTGATACGGGCATCCAGCTCCTCCCTCGTTTCACCGGTCCGGTACGAAGGATAATCATTAGCATAATCCGTTGCCATGCTGAGCAGGATTGTGACCTCCTTTGCACCGGAAATTTCAATCGCTGTTCCGTCCTTTATCGCGCTTTTTCCGTCATCCCCAAGCGCCACGGTCAGATATGCGCCGTATTTCAGCTGATTGTCCCTCAAAAGCCCCGTAAACAGTATGGAATTTTCCGTGACCTCGCTGCTGTAGGAGCGCGGAGCCTCGGAATCATTTTCCGGCTCCAGGCTCAGCGCAAAATCAAGCGTGCCCGTCCCGTCCGCTGTAAGGCGGACTGCCATAACATTTTCTTCAAAAGCGGTAAAGATTTCACGGGCATAGTGCGTTCCCTGATAATCATAATCCACCGTGGCAATTCCGTTTGCGATATCCAGCTCCCGACTGTAGCCGGACACGCTCTCCCTGCTCACTTCGCCGAAATCCAGATAGAGATTTCCCAGCAGCTGATATCCGCCGTAGCCATCCCATGTACCCACGAGCTCCTCGCACAGTTCGGAGCCCTCCTTTGTCTTTCCCTCCAGAAAAAGCTCCTGCACTTTGGCAAGGGTCTCCCCCATCTTGCCCTTTTGTGTCAGATTGCCGCCCATGTAGTTCGGCCGCGACGAGCTCGGCCCGCCGGTCCAGAAGGTTTTCTCGTTTAATGTGATGCGTTCCCTGTCATACCGTCCGAATACATTGCCCCCGATACTGCTGTTTCCGACCGGGAGGGAACGATTCTCCCAGCCGTTATAATTATTTTCCACCGGCTCGTCATAGCGCAGCTTGTATGACAATGCCAATTCTTTTGGAATATTTACCATCACGCCTCCCCCGTTTCCATCGTCCTTCCCACCCACGGTCTCGCCTCCGGGAATCCCATCCCCGGTATTTCCGCCTTGGTTTCCTTCTGTCCCGTCCCCGGCTCCTTCCGCTTTGCCCCCGTTGTCTTCCTCGTTGGCCGGGCTAACCGTTGCCGTTGGCTTCTCCTCTGCCTAAACCGGCTTTC
>CAMWWR010000231.1 GCA_947178045.1 uncultured Clostridia bacterium | reverse complement strand
GTGCAGGATAATCAAAATACAGAGCGGCCCGATGCGGGCAAAGAAAGCGGGAGTGCAGCGGATGCAGGCAAAGAAGGAAGAAGCGCAGTGGATGCGAATCTGACCACAATAGCTCCCGCGGAAAAAATTACAGTGCTGGAGGATGGCCTTTCGGCTGTCCGGTATGAAGGGGATTACGGCTTTGAGGAATTCCTTTCCGGGGGCGGAGCGTCCTCGGATAATGAGGTGATGGAATATCTGATAAAGAATCTGCCGGGCAATCCGGATTGGCGCTTTGGAGGCGAAATTTTCGGCTGCAGTACGATCGCAGTACAAAGTGCCGGGGGAGAGGCGTTATTCGGGAGGAATTTTGACTGGAATTCCTGTGATGCAATGGTCGTCATGTCTTATCCGGAAAACGCCTATGCTTCGATTTCTACGGTGAATATGAATTTTATCCGTCAGGGTGCGGGCGGCATGGCGGGCCCGGCATTAAATGCGGACGAGGTAAGGACGCTCGCCGCGTTATATGCGCCGCTGGACGGGATGAATGAGAAGGGGCTCGCCGTATCCGTGAATATGATACAGGATTCTGCAACGATCGACCAGGACACCGAAAAGCCGGATCTTACTACCACAACGGCAGTCCGTTTGCTGCTTGATAAAGCGGGAACGGTGGAGGAAGCGGTGGAATTGCTCGGTCAGTATGATATGCACGCGTCCATGGGCATGATGATTCATCTGGCTGTCGCCGATGCTGCCGGGAACAGCGTGGTCGTGGAATATATCGGCAATGAAATGGTCGTGACAGAGACGCCGGTGGTTACAAATTTCTATCTGGCAGAGGGCGAAAAATATGGCATCGGAACGGAGCAGTCCCACGAGCGGTATGAGATTCTGATGAACGATCGGCAGGAAAACGAATTTATGGACGAAACGGAAGTCAGGGATGCACTGGACCGGGTAAGTAAGGATAATTTCGGTGAGTTTGAGTCCACGGAGTGGAGTGTTGTGTTCTGCCTGAGTAAAGGGAAAGCCATTTATTATCACCGTGAAAATTATACACAGGGATACACTTTTACGATTCAACAGTGAAAAGAGCTTGTCAGCGGATAAGGAGGTAATGGCAATATGAGAGAGGTATTGCTTTCTGCCAGAGGCGTAAAAAAGGAATTCCCCGGAAAACGGGAAAAAGAACCGGTACTCAAAAGTATTGATTTGGATATCTATGAGGGAGATTTTACAGTAATTATGGGCTCCTCCGGCGCAGGAAAATCTACGCTGCTGTATGCGCTGAGCGGCATGGACAGCATAACCGGGGGAAATGTGCTGTACCGGGGAGAGGAAATCAGCGGATATAAAGAGCGGCAGCTGGCGGCGCTGCGCTCCCGTGAATTTGGGTTTGTGTTTCAGCAGACGCATCTTGTCAGCAATCTCAGCCTGTTTGAAAATGTAGCGGTGGCAGGCTATCTGAATGCCGGACAGGATACGAAGTCAGTAAGCAAAAGGGCGGAGGAGCTGCTTGAACGGATGCATGTAGAGGAAGCGAAGGACCGGTTCCCTTCGGAGGTTTCGGGCGGTGAGGCGCAGCGGGCAGCGATTGCCAGAGCGATCATCAACAATCCGGGGCTTTTGTTTGCGGATGAGCCGACGGGCGCCCTGAACAAGCGGAATTCGGAGGAAGTGCTGGATCTTTTAACAGACCTGAATAAAAGCGGGCAGAGCATCCTGATGGTAACACATGATATCCGGGCGGCGATCCGCGGCACACGGATTCTCTATCTGGAAGACGGAAAAATTCCTGATGAGATAACATTCCCGGCCTTTCGGGAACCGGATGCAAAAGACCGGGAAAAAAGCCTGAGCGAATGGCTTGGCACATTGTCGTGGTAAGGCGGTGATCCGAATGAGAATGGAGATAAAAACACTTTGGATGGCGGACAGCAGACGGCATAAAGGGAATCTGGCAGGGATTTTTGTTTTAGTATTTCTTGTAGCCTTATCTCTTGTTTCGGTTCTGGCCGTCTGGAGAAATTCCGGGCAGTATGTGAAAAACGAGATGGAACGGCTCGGGTTTGGAACGATAACCGCATGGGTATCCGGCGTTTCGGAGATTGATGCGTTGACCAATGAGATGAATGGGCTTTCCGGTGTGGAGAAAACCGGGATACAGTCAATTATTTTTTCGGAATATGAGGTAAACGGTCTGGAATCGGACAGCGAGGGACAGCTTGTAACATATCAGCCGGAGGCGTATCCTTACCGGATCTTTTCGGATGAGCTGGAAGGGCGTGAGAAAGCAGCAGCCGGTATCTGCCCGGGAGAAATCTATGTTTCCCCTTCCCTTAGCTCCATGTTCGGAGTGGAGATCGGGGATGAAATCCATTTTCTGATCGCGCGGAACGGGGGAAGAAAGGCATTCACCGTAAAGGGTTGGTTTGAAGATCCTTTTATGGGAAGCACCATGATCGGTATGAAGAGCTTTTTGATATGCAGCGAGGACCATGATGAAATTGCGGGGATTATTAAGGGAGCCGGAATAAATGCCCTTGCCCGCGATGGCTATATGGTGCATATTTTTAAGGACCCGTCCGGGGAGCTGAGCACAGCGCAGCTGAACGCTTGGCTGAACCGTGATACCGGACTTTTGCAATATGCGGAATTTACTCACTCGGACGATGCGATCTACGGCTTTATGATGACGCTGCAGAATGTATTTACCGGGCTTTTGGCGGCCTTTGTTCTGATTCTGATTTTTGTATCGCTGGCAGTGACAGGACACAGCATCAGCAGCTCACAGGAGCAGGACATGACGGATACGGGTATCTTAAAAACCATTGGCTTTACAACAAAGAAGCTGCAGAAGGTCCGGATGCTTTTGTACCTGACTCCGGTTCTGACCGGGATGGCAGCGGGCGCTGCAGGGGCGATTCCCGCCGTCTCGGCAGTCAGCCGTATGACGATAACGACAACGGGACTGCTGATTCCGTCAGGAATACCGCTTACAGTATGTTTTCCGGCCCTTCTTCTGGTCTTTGGAATCCTGGCAGGGTTTATCTGGCTGAAAACGGCACAGATCGAGAGGATCACACCGATAAGGGCGATCCGGGATACCGATGGAAATGCCGGTATGAGAAACGGCAGGCGTTCTCCGGTCAGCCAGAGGGGTCTGTGCTTCTGGCTGGCGCTTCGCCAGGTGATTTCCGGGAAAAGGCGTTATTCGGGAGCCGGCCTTGTGGCGATGCTGCTTGTATTCTTCGCATCGCTGATCGGGCGCATAGATTCCTGGCTCGGCGCAGACGGCAAGGGACTGATGGATGCATTTAATCCGGCAGATCTGCATATTGCGGCGCAGCCGATGGGAAAAGCCACAACGGAGGATGTGGAACGGACCATTGAAGCATATACCAATATTACGGACCGGTACATGCTTGCCATGCCCGGCGTTTCCGTGGAGGGCACGGATTATACCGCCAATGTGATCACGCAGCCGGAGAGATTCCATATACTGCAGGGACAGACCTGCAGGGAGGCAGATGAGATCGTGCTGACGGAGTTTGTGGCCGCCGACCTGAAGGTGAGAATCGGAGATGTGGTTACGGTCAGCGCGGGGGCCGGCAGCAGGGGGTACAGGGTTTCCGGCATCTACCAATGTGCCAATGATATGGGGGCAAATGTGGGACTGAGCCGGGAGGGATACCAGAGGATCGGGCAGGAGACCGCCAATATGTGGTGTATACATTATTTCATTGAGAATGCAGATTTACAGCCGCAGATCATGGCCGCCCTGGAGGACGCCTACGGCGGGGATGTATATCTCCATGAAAATTCATGGCCGGGGCTGTACGGCATTCTCTCGGCAATGGAGCTTCTGATGTATTTCATGTACGGGATCGTGGTAATCACGATTTTCGTGATTACTGCATTGACCGGAGGTAAGCTGCTTGCAATGGAACAAAGGGATATGGGAATCTACCGTTCGCTTGGATTTACTGCCGCGAGGCTTCGGAGTTCCTTTGCACTGCGGTTCGGGATGGTATCTTTCGCGGGAGCCCTGACCGGCATATTATGCAGTGCCCTCCTTACGGATATGCTGGTTGCGGCGCTCCTTCGGATGTTCGGAATCAGTAATTTTTCTTCCCGTTTAACAGCGGGCAACGCCCTGCTCCCGATGCTGGCGGTTATAGGAGCCTTTACTGTATTTGCGTGGCTTGTGGCCGGAAGGATCAAGACGGGCAGACTGGCCCTGCTTCTTTCAAAATAGCCTTTTTCAAAACAAATAGAAAATTTCTATGCAAGTGAATTAAATATAACTATTTGCTATTGT
>CAMWWR010000230.1 GCA_947178045.1 uncultured Clostridia bacterium | reverse complement strand
GAGCAAGGGGGACCGCATCGAGGCCGGACAGGTTATCGCGGACGGTCCGTCCACCGCGGGCGGGGAACTCGCGCTCGGCAAAAATCCGCTCATCGGCTTTATGACGTGGGAGGGCTATAATTATGAGGACGCCGTTCTGCTCTCCGAGCGCCTCGTTCAGGAGGATGTCTATACCTCCGTCCATATCGAGGAGTACGAGGCGGAGGCGCGCGATACGAAGCTCGGGCCGGAGGAGATTACCCGCGATGTGCCGGGTGTCGGCGACGACGCGCTCAAGGATCTGGACGAGAGAGGAATCATCCGCATTGGTGCGGAGGTGCGCGCCGGCGACATTCTGGTTGGCAAGGTGACGCCGAAGGGCGAGACGGAGCTGACGGCGGAGGAGAGACTGCTGCGCGCGATCTTCGGGGAGAAGGCGCGCGAGGTGCGCGATACCTCACTGCGTGTTCCGCACGGCGAATATGGAATTATTGTGGACGCGAAGGTGTTTACGAGGGAGAACGGCGACGAGCTGTCTCCGGGCGTGAATGAGACCGTCCGTGTATACATTGCGCAGAAGAGAAAGATTCAGGTCGGCGACAAGATGGCGGGCCGCCACGGAAACAAGGGTGTCGTTTCCCGAGTGCTTCCGGTGGAGGATATGCCTTTCCTGCCGAACGGCAGACCGCTCGACATCGTGCTGAATCCGCTCGGCGTGCCGTCCCGTATGAACATCGGGCAGGTGCTTGAGATTCACTTAAGCCTTGCGGCGAATGTGCTCGGCTTCAAGGTGTCCACTCCGATTTTCGACGGGGCGAACGAGAATGATATTATGGATACGCTCGAGCTGGCGAACGATTATGTCAACACGCCGCTCGACGAGTTTGAAAAGAAATATAAGGATGTTCTTGATCCGGAGGTGATGGATTTCCTGCTGACGAATCAGGAGTACCGCAAGGAGTGGGAGGGAGTGCCGATCAACCGCGACGGCAAGGTCCGCCTGCGCGACGGCCGCACCGGAGAATATTTCGACGGGGCAGTGACGGTCGGCTTCATGCACTACCTGAAGCTCCACCATCTGGTAGACGACAAGATCCACGCACGTTCCACCGGCCCTTACTCCCTCGTAACGCAGCAGCCTCTGGGCGGCAAGGCGCAGTTCGGCGGACAGCGCTTCGGCGAGATGGAGGTGTGGGCGCTGGAGGCTTACGGCGCGGCGCACATTCTGCAGGAGATCCTGACCGTGAAGTCGGACGACGTGACCGGCCGTGTCAAGACCTACGAGGCGATTATCAAGGGCGAGAACATTTCCGAGCCAGGTATTCCGGAATCCTTCAAGGTGCTTTTGAAGGAGCTCCAGTCGCTTGCGCTTGATGTTACCGTACTCGACGAGAACGGCGAGGAGGTCCGCATGACCGAAAATATCGACTACGGCGATGCGGAGCTGACTCCGATCATCGAGGGCGAGGACAGCTTCCGCTATGACGACAATTATGAGGATGCCGGCTACCGTGAGGTCAATGTCGAGGACGGGGAGATGTTTGATGTGTTCGAGGACGACGACAGCATGGACTTCAAGGAGATCGACGACGAGGATTACGGGGAATAAGTGCGGCTGATTGCGCATTATCAAGCAAACGGAAGGAGTACCGGAATGTCTTACGATTTGGTAAACGACAGCGTGAAGGAGATCACGTATGACAAGATTAAAATAGGGCTTGCTTCGCCGGAAAAGATTTTTGAGTGGTCCAGAGGAGAGGTAAAGAAGCCGGAGACGATCAACTACAGAACGCTGAAGCCGGAGAAGGACGGCCTGTTCTGTGAGAAGATCTTCGGGCCTCAGAAGGACTGGGAATGCCACTGTGGTAAATATAAGAAAATACGCTATAAGGGCGTTGTCTGCGACCGCTGCGGCGTCGAGGTGACGAAGGCGAGCGTGCGCCGCGAGAGGATGGGGCACATCCAGCTCGCAGCTCCGGTTTCCCATATCTGGTATTTCAAGGGGATTCCGAGCCGCATGGGGCTGATCCTCGACCTGTCGCCGAGAGTGCTCGAGAAGGTGCTCTATTTTGCAAGCTATATCGTGCTCGACAAGGGGACGGCCGACCTTCAGTACAAGCAGGTGCTCAACGACAAGGAGTACCGCGAGGCTTATGAGAAATATGGAAATACGTTCCGCGTCGGCATGGGTGCCGAGGCGATCATGGAGCTTCTGCAGGCGATCGATCTGGAGAAAGAATCGGCGGAGCTCAAGAAGGGTCTGCGCGAGTCCACCGGCCAGAAGCGCGCACGGATCATCAAGCGTCTCGAGGTGGTCGAAGCGTTCCGCGAATCCGGCAACAAGCCGGAGTGGATGATTATGACGGTCATCCCGGTCATTCCTCCGGATATCCGCCCGATGGTACAGCTGGACGGCGGTCGTTTTGCGACCTCCGATATGAACGATCTGTACCGCCGCATTATCAACCGCAACAACCGCCTGAACCGTCTGCTGGAGCTCGGCGCGCCGGATATTATCGTGCGCAACGAGAAGAGAATGCTGCAGGAGGCGGTGGACGCGCTGATCGACAACGGCAGAAGAGGGAGACCGGTGACCGGCCCGGGCAACCGCCCGCTCAAGTCCCTCTCCGACATGCTCAAGGGAAAGCAGGGGCGTTTCCGTCAGAACCTGCTCGGAAAGCGCGTCGATTATTCCGGGCGTTCCGTAATCGTCGTCGGGCCGGAGCTCAAAATCTATCAGTGCGGTCTGCCGAAGGAGATGGCGATCGAGCTGTTCAAGCCGTTCGTTATGAAGGAGCTTGTGGCGAAGAATATCGCCCATAATATAAAATCCGCGAAGAAGATGGTGGAGCGCCTGCAGCCGGAGGTATGGGATATCCTCGAGGACGTTATCCGCGAGCATCCGGTTATGCTCAACCGCGCGCCTACCCTTCACCGCCTCGGCATCCAGGCCTTTGAGCCTGTGCTTGTCGAGGGCAAGGCGATCAAGCTGCATCCGCTCGTATGTACCGCGTTCAACGCCGATTTCGACGGCGACCAGATGGCGGTGCATCTCCCGCTGTCCGTGGAGGCGCAGGCGGAGTGCCGTTTCCTGCTGCTCTCGCCGAACAATCTCTTAAAGCCGTCGGACGGCGGTCCGGTGGCGGTGCCGTCCCAGGATATGGTGCTCGGCATCTACTATCTGACCATGGGAAAGATGGTGGATTATTCCGACGACAAAGAGCTGGCGGACAGTGTCGAGAGGGTTTATACGAACCTCGACGATATCCGCCGGGATCTCACGGAGAGCTATCTGGCCGTGCAGTCCGGAAAGGCGGAGCGCGAGGGGATGTTCAATGAGGACAGCCTGATCAAATATGTCGTTGACGAGAAGACCGGGCGCACGGTTGTCTGCCGGCCGTACGATCTGCTCGGACATTACTATGAGGATACAAACACCGCGCTTCTCGCGCACATGAACGGCGCGATCACGCTCCACCAGAAGATCAAGGTGAAGAGAAGGGGAACCAGGCCGGACGGGACGACGGCGGAAAAGCTGATCGAAACGACGCTGGGCCGTCTGCTGTTCAACGAGATCATTCCGCAGGATCTCGGTTTTGTCAACCGCAGCGAGGGGGACAATTTCCTTGACCTGGAGATCGACTTCCATGTCGGCAAGAAGCAGCTGAAGAAGATTCTTGAGAAATGCATCAACACGCACGGCGCTACAACGACCGCGGAGACGCTCGACGCCATCAAGGCGATGGGCTACCGGTATTCCACGATCGCGGCGATGACCGTATCCATCTCGGATATGACCGTGCCGGCGGCAAAGAAGGAGATCATCAGCGAGGCTGAGGCGACCGTCGACCGCATCGCGAAGAATTACCGCCGCGGTCTTATGACGGAGGAGGAGCGCTACAAGGCCGTGATCGAGACCTGGAAGGAGGCCGACGACGAGATTACCCACCGGCTGCTGTCCGGTCTTGACAAATACAACAATATCTGCATGATGGCGGATTCCGGTGCCCGCGGTTCCGAGAAGCAGATCAAGCAGCTCGCCGGCATGCGCGGACTGATGGCCGATACCTCCGGAAAGACCATCGAGCTCCCGATCAAGGCGAATTTCCGCGAGGGACTCGACGTGCTCGAGTATTTCATTTCCGCGCACGGCGCGCGCAAGGGACTTTCCGATACCGCTCTGCGTACGGCGGACTCCGGTTATCTGACCAGACGTCTCGTCGATGTATCGCAGGAGCTGATTATCCGCGAGACCGACTGCTCCGAGGGCGTGGAGGAGCTTCCGGGCATGTGGATCAAGGCGTTCACGGACGGCAAGGAGGTCATCGAGAGCCTGGAGGAGAG
>CAMWWR010000229.1 GCA_947178045.1 uncultured Clostridia bacterium | reverse complement strand
TAATCGACTGCATGAACTCCGCGCCTCAGCGCCACTTCCGCTTTCGGGCGTCCTCTCCTGTGTCCCTCCGCGCACGATTGCAATCCGCTCCGCGGCTCCACTTCCGCTTCCTGTCGTCCTATCCTGTGGGCGGCCTCCCGCTATTTCAACTCGCTCCGCCGCTTAGGTCCCGTCTATTTCTGCTGGTTCCTGAGATCCTTCTCTCGCGATCTTTCCCCGCTCCGCAGCTCTGCTTCCGCCTCTTCCTGTTCCTTCCCGCGAACCTCCGCTCACAACCTCAATCCGCTCCGCGATTCCGGCCTCATTTTGGTTTCCCTGCAGGTCCGCGCTCCCGCTTTCTCTCTCCATCAGCTGTCTCCGAATCTCCTCTGCCTCCCACGGTGCAAGCGGCTCATCCTCCCAGGAGGAGGCAAGACAGCTCCCGTCATCACCGAACAGCAGCAGACCGTTCAGCTCCTGAAAAAACAAGCCGCTTCCCTCCATATCGGAGGAGTCGCATTCCTTCCGGAATACCGGCGAGGATGCATTCAGATCAAAATCCCCGAGAAAAACAGCTGTCGGAGGCTCCGGCCGGCTCTTGTAGCAGCAGACCTTTGCACTACCGCTTCTCTTGCCCGGATTTAAAAATATTGTCATTCTGATTTTTCCGTCGTTGAGCTCAAGTCTCGCATAGCCCGCACTGTCCTTTTTTACACCATTCTCATACGAGTAAATATATGAAATCCATCTTCGGTAATCCGACATACCGCACCCCTTCCTGAGACCGGCGCTTCCGCCTTTTCCGGCGTCGAACCGCCCTGCGGCGCTGCTGTCCGCCCCTCACAGTACATTATGCCGCCGTCGGCCTTTTTATGACCCTGATTCCGGCATTCTTTTATTATTTTGTATGGTAACTTGCAAATTTGTGTGATATACTAAGGGCATCGTAATCGCGATTTTGGGTCTGCGGCCCAAAGTTCGCAGATTGTGGAAAGGAATGAGGATTATTATGGGACGTGGAAAACAAATTGCAGTGCTTGTGCTCATCGCCGTGATGGTAGCAGCCTGCGTCTATCTTGGGATTCAGATAAAAAACCGGCCGGAGCCGTCCGGGGAAGAGCCGGTCTACCAGGGAAGCTACCGCGAAACGAAAATCGCTCTGCCGGTCATCAACGAGGAACAGGGTGAAGAATACCTGCAGCTGCTGCGCGGCATGGACGGCAAACCGGAGCTTTTTACGATCATTCTCAACGAGGACCGCACTCTCGTTCAGGGCTACAAAAAATATGTGCTCAACGACGAAAAAAAGTGGGACGAGGCCGAGGATGACTGGATGGCTCTCGAATATTTTTCCGACACGCCGCAGGCAATACGACTCATGTCCTACGCGGAGACCGGCACGCTGTATCTCGTACTCCATAATATCGCCGCCGTCGTGCCGGAAGCCGACGAGGTCGTGCGCGTCACTACCTCCGGCAGCGTCGAGCATGTCGGTGTCCGCGGACTCTACAAAACCGATGCGGAATCCCGCCCGATTCAGATCGAAAAAATGTTTATCTCCAATAATATGATCTGCATTACGGACAAGCTCGGTGATTCCTATGCGTATTCTCTTGTCACCGGCGAGCTGTACGCCTCGGGCAAAAACGGCGCAGCGGGCAGCCTGGCGTCCGACGGCAGCCATCTCTATATGCTTTCTCAGGATCGAAACGCCGTGATCCCCTATCGAATCTCGGACGGCAAGCCCGACGCGGAGCGCAGGCTCTGGGACCGCGCGGCGGCTCCGGAGGATGACGCGGGCAAATACGAGCTGCCCGACTACCAGCTTCTGTCACATGAAGGTACTCTCTACCTGTCCTGTCAGGACGGCATTTTCTCCTTTGACGCTTCCTCCAGCGAATGGAAACAGCTGCTCTCCGGCATGGACTGCATTTTCGGCCGGCCCTCTGTCGTCCAGCAAAATTTCATTGCCGCCGACGGAAACCTTTACATGTTCGGCCGTGACGTGCTCGGGAATTCCTGCTGCGCCATGTACGATACGCGCACCGAGGAGGAGGACGCTGCTCTCAGCCGCACCGATTTCCGCATTTCTTCCTATTCCAGAAATCCGATCATCATCGAAACCGCCGTTGTGTTCCAGCACAGCAATCCGTCCCTGCGCGTCATCTATGAGCCGGCTCTCGATTCCGACCCGTCCCTGACTCCGGAGGAATACCGGCTTCAGATCCAGAAGGCCATTCTGGACGGCACCGCAGCGGATATCCTTGTCTGCGACCAGCTGGACTACCAGTCGTATATCGACAGCGGATTCTTCGAAAATATCAGTGACCTGATGAAGCCTCTGTACACCGCCGCAGACCTCTACGGGAATGTGACCAACGCGATGGCGCAGACCAAAATTTTTGTGACGCCCGCAAAATTCCATGTCTTCCTGAATTATGGTTCAGAAAAGCTTCTCGAAAACATGGGGACGCTCTCCGATCTGTCCGCTTATTCCGAGCGCAGCAAAGCGCCGGCGCTCGGCTCCGTCACGCCGGAGGAGCTCGCCCGGCTTCTGAGCAGCTTTTATGAGGAGGAATACGTTCCTTCCCAGGAAATCGACGCGGAGGCGCTCCTTGCGGCACTGAATCAGATTCGGCTTTCTGCCCGTCTCTCCGCAAGCCCGGCGGCAGAGGACGGCGCAACGCAGGAGCCGGCGAATGGCGATACACAGCAATCCGGGAACAGCTCGGAAAAATACACCTCGAATCCGGGAATCGCCAGAATCGGCTCGGCGGACGAGTTCAAGGAGCTGCTAAACGCGCTGGAAACATCCGGCCTGAAATTTTCCGGCGCACAGGGACGCTTTTCGCCGTGCAACATCGTCGGCATCAACAGCCGCAGCGGCAATTCAAAGGCGGCCCGCGAATTCATCCGTACCATGTATTCCACCGACGTTCAGCAGACCAACGTCGGAGACGGCATCCCCATGCAGAAGAGCGTGATCCTGAACTGGAATCCGGATATTTTCACCGAAGGGGATCTGGAGCGGTTCAGCGCCTGCCTGGAGACGCTGGACACTGTATATAATGAGAACTCGGAGCTGTACGCCGCTTTCCTGAGCATCCTCCCGGCTCTTTTCTCCGACGAGATTACCGCGGAGGACGCCGTTCAGAGGATCCTGAACTACATCCCGGAGGATATCAGCCGCTGAGCACCGGACAGACGCCGCATACTCCGAAACGCTTCCGGGCGCTGCAATTTCAATTGCCCCGGAGCCCTTCCTGTTCCGGCTGCTTTGATACACTGCACATACGGATTACTTTGACATACCCCAATATTCAAATGCCGCCCCGCGGCAGAATGAGAGGAATTATGAATTTACTTACGATGGAGCATGTGAGCAAAAGCTTTACCGACCGCATGCTGCTCAACGATATCAGCCTCGGCATCAACGTGGGCGACCGGATCGGTGTGATCGGCATCAACGGCACGGGCAAGTCCACACTCCTGAAAATCATTGCCGGACTGGAGGAGCCGGATTCCGGCTCCGTGACGATGAGCAGGACCTTAAAAATCGCATACCTGCCGCAGACTCCGGTCTTCGATGCGGACAAAACGATTCTGGAAAATGTCGTTTTCGGCCAGACCTCGGAGCAGGAATACCGCAACCTCGCCGGGGAGGCGCGGGCTATGCTGACCTCCCTCGGCATCGAGGCCTGCGACCAGCCTGCTGCCGGGCTTTCCGGCGGGCAGAAAAAGCGGGCCGCGCTCGTGCGGACGCTCCTGACCCCGTCCGGCCTGCTCGTGCTCGACGAGCCGACCAACCACCTCGACAGCGCCATGACCGAATGGCTGGAGAATTACCTGAAAAACTACCGCGGCGCGTTCATCATAATCACACATGACCGCTATTTTCTGGACCGTGTGACCAACCGGATTGTCGAGCTCGACAAGGGACAGCTGTACTCCTACGCAGCCAACTATTCCCGTTTCCTTGAGCTGAAGGCGGAGCGCGAGGAAATGGCGCTCGCGACGGAGCGCAAGGCGAAAAGCCTGTTCCGCACGGAGCTCGAATGGATGCAGCGCGGCGCGAGGGCGCGTTCCACCAAACAGAAGGCGCACATTCAGCGCTTTGAGGCGCTGCGCGACCGTGACAAAATCGAGACCGACGGGCAGGTCGAAATCAGCTCCGCCGCCTCCCGGCTCGGCAAAAAGACCATTATCGCCGACCATATTTCAAAGACCTGGGGCGATAAAATCTGCATTCGCGACTTTTCCTACATTCTGCTCTCCACCGACCGCATCGGTATTATCGGGCCCAACGGCTGCGGAAAATCTACGCTGTAAAAGCTTCTGACCGGAATGCTTTATCCAGATT
>CAMWWR010000228.1 GCA_947178045.1 uncultured Clostridia bacterium | reverse complement strand
ATACAGATTGCTATATCCGGGTGATGGATTCGATGCCTGCAGGGAATGCCAATTCGATGCTGCTGATGATTAAGGAGGGAAAGCCGGAGCTGTACGCAGAGCTTTTGGCGCAGCGGCAGAAAAGCGGAAACAGCGCGGAAAAAGAAAAACTGATCGCGGCGATTGTGAAGAAGGACGCGAATCTTGACACAGCGAGGGAATGGCTGCGCGGGGACAGTACGATGGAGGAATTTTGCGCCCGTTTTGACAGGAATCTTGCGGGCAGTACCTATGCAGGGGCATACGAGTGGGATCTTCTGTCCGGCTATTATGTAAATTATGAGGATGAGGAGCTTTACCGCCGCTGTGAGGTATATATGCTTTTCCTGCGCGCCGGCGGCTTTTTTGGTCAGGCAATCAGGGGGCAGGGAAACTGGGATATAAAGCCGGAGAAGGTGAAGAAAATATTTGCGGATTTTGAGGCGGAGGGGTGCGGGCTGTCATTGCAGGCGGCGGTTGTCAGCCTGATTTATGACCGCCTGTACAACGAGAATGACCGCAGCAAACTTCTTGACCACGCCAGGGAATATTTCGGCAATTATCTGAAAGAGAGGCGCGAGGATGCCTTAAAGGGTTTTGCTGAAATGGACGCGTTTACCAGATGCATCGGGCTGCAGGTGCTTGCGCAGGACGCAGGGCAGAATAAGGCGGAGATTTTAAAGTATACGCAGGACGGCTCGAAAGCGGTGAAGGAGCAGCTTTTTGATATTCTGTGCGCGCACAGGGATTGGGAGGCGGAGATAAAAAATTTTCTTTCGTCGAAAAAGGCGGCGGAGCGGGAGCTTGCCGTCAGGGTGCTGCTGCACTGGCAGGAGACGGGCGAGGATTATAAGGAGTGCTTCGCGCAGATGTTCGAGAAGGAGAAAAATGCGAAGGTGAAGGAGCTTTTGGGGAACGCGCTGGGAATGGAGGATGACGCTGCGTCCGGCGAGCAGGTAGTTTCGAGGGCGGAGCTGGTGAAGAATCTGCACAAGGGCGGAAAGAAGCGCGGGCTTGCCTGGGCGTATGAGACGCCGTTTTCGGCGGTACATGTGTCGGGAAGTTCGGCGATGCAGGCGGAAGGTGCAGCTGGTGCGGGAGAAGGTTCGGCGGATAGACCAGTGGCGGACGAGGAATATTTGCAGGCGGTTCTGTTGTGTTATGCCTCTGCGGACGGCTGCGGCGTGAGCAAAAATGCCGCGTTTCTGGCAGAGGCTCTGGATGCGGCGGAGCTTGCCGTGTATGTGAACGAGCTCTTTGAAAAATGGATGGAAGCGGGCGCGGAGGCGAAAAAGCGCTGGGTGCTCTATGCGGCGGCAATTCACGGCGGCAGTGCGATTGTTGAAAAATTGCAGCGCCAGATTAAGGAATGGCCGGCGCAGGCGAGGGGCGCGATTGCGTGCGAGGCGGTGAAGGCGCTCGCCTTAAATCCTCTGCCGCAGGCGCTGCTGATTGTGGACGGGATCGCGCGGAAATTCAAATTCAAGCAGGTGCGGGCGGCGGCCGGCGAGGCGCTCGAGTTTGCGGCGGCGCAGCTTGGCATCACGCGCGAGGAGCTGGCGGACCGGATTGTGCCGGATTTCGGCTTCGATGAGAAGGTCGAGAGGGTGTTTGATTGCGGGGAGCGGAGGTTTATTGTAACGCTTACGCCGGCACTGGAGATCGAGGTGTTTGAAGGGGTGGGGGCACCGTCGTCGGATGCTGCGGGCTCCGTACCTGTCGCGCGCGGAAAAAAGCTGAAAAATCTCCCTGCGCCGGGCAAAAAGGATGATGCGGTAAAATCGGCTGCGGCCTGCGAGGAATTCAAGCAGCTGAAAAAACAGATGAAAGCAACGGTGAGCAGCCAGAAGCAGCGGCTGGAGATGGCGCTTTCCACGGCAAGAGAATGGAGCGTGGACGCATGGAAGCAGCTGTTCGTAAAGAATCCGGTCATGCATCAGTTCGCAATCGGCCTGATCTGGGGAATTTACGAGGAGGGCGGGCTGACGCAGAGCTTCCGCTATATGGAGGACGGGTCGTTTAATACGGCGGACGAGGACGAGTTTGAATTGCCTGCATGCGGGAAAATCGGGCTCGTGCATCCGATCGAGCTGACGGAGGAAGCAAAGGCGGCGTGGAAGGAGCAGCTTTCCGATTACGAGATTTCGCAGCCGTTTGAGCAGCTTGACCGGACGGTCTACGCGATGACAAAGGAGGAAGCGGACACGCAGGAGCTTGCGCGCTTCCAGGATGAGACGGTGAATGATCTGTCCCTCGGCAGCAGACTTTTCGGGCTTGGCTGGTATCGCGGTTCCGTGCAGGATGCGGGCTGTTTTGATACCTATTACCGCGAGGATAAGGAGATCGGGCTCGGCGTGGAGCTGCATTTTTCCGGGAGCTATGTGGGCGGCGAGAACGAGGAAGTCACGGTTTACGGCGCGAGGTTTTACAAGGCGGGGACGGTTGCGCGCGGCAGCTATGTGTACGATGAGGCGGACAAGGAGAAGGCGTACTTTCTGCGGGATGTCCCGGCAAGGTATTTCAGCGAAATTGTGTGGCAGCTGACGAAGGCGGTAGTGAGCGCGGGCTGAAAAACAGGGGCAATCCATATTAATGCTTTTTGTGTGGAGAGGGAAGCAGAGCTATGATGAATCCAAGAGAAAAACAGAGTGACGGACTGCAGGCGGTTCTGGAACAGCTTTGCCTGTCGGACGGGGAAGAGCGGGCGGCAGAGGAATTTTTGGCCGGGCGGGCCGGTGAGGAAGCGCTTGCAGGGGTCGAGTTTCGGGATTTGACGGATATGCAGTGGACCGCCGCGGAGAAGCTGTTTCAGGAGCTGATAAAGAAAAAGAAGCACGGCGAGGTAAAGCGGCTGTTTCTGCTGCTGTTTGCCAGAGGGCAGGCGACCTGCTACCAGCTGATGCCGCACGAGTTTTATGGCCGGATAGATGAGCTGGAGGGGGTGGACGGAACAAAGCGCGCGGTTGTGTATGCCGCGGCCATTGGAACAAATCTGCATTATTTCAATGCGCATACGCTGACGAGTTTGCTGGAGCTTACGGATCAGGAGCCGGGAACGCTGAAGAGAGCATTTGAATATGAGAAAAATAAGTTTGTGAACGGAAAACTGGTTCTGCTTGCTCTGTATTTTTGGATGAAGTATAAAGGAGCAGGCGGGAGCAGCAGGAAGCCAGACGGGGAAGACCTTCCGCTGCTTGCCCTCTATGAGGAATATGCGGCGGCGTGCCTTGTGGGACTGTATTTCCGGAGCCCTTCCAATCCTGCGCCCCGCTCGGTCAGAGTATATGCACAGGAAGAACAGGAGGCTCGCCAGGAGCTTATGGCTGCCGTATCGGGGGAAGGTCTGGAGGAAATACGGCAGAAGCTTGTGGGCGCGGGATCGGGAATTTCATGGCTGCTGTGGAAACTGACCGTCGGCATGTCCTATTTGAATTACACGCTCTCGGACCGGCTGAAAAATATTGTCCGGCTGTGCGCGGCGGCAAATCAGGAGGGCGTGTTGGATGTCATGCGGAGCATATCGGCAGGAATACCCATGGCAATGGAAGAGGCAGGCGACGTATGCGAGAGCGTATTCGGAATCGACAGCGAGAGGTATATCCGCTGGGCGTTTGAAAAGAAATATTGGGAGCTTTTAAAGCGGCAGATTTCGGACAATACGGAAACCTATCTCAGAGTGATGGGGAAGATGGGGCTGGAGGACGCGAACCGGATGCTCGCGTTGATAAAGGAACAGAAACCGGAGCTGCATAAAAAGCTTTTGGCGGAAAGAGCCGCGGACGGCGGGGCTGAGGAGCGGGAGAAGGTAATTGCCGGGGTGCTGAAGGAGAGCGTGAACGCGGAGCTGGCTGGCGCTTATCTGCGCGGGGAATGCGGGGCGGATGCGCTGTATCCGCAGAACTGGCTTGACGGCGAGAAGCATTATTATGCGGGAGGACGTGAGCGCGACCTTGTTGACAGCTATCTCAGCAATTATGAGGAACCGGAGTTTTTCCGGCGCTGCAGGGTGTATATGCTGGTGAGCCGCGGGGGATATTTTTTCCGGCGTGATGTGACCCCATCCGCCAGCTGCCGCGAGAGGGCGGATGCGCAGGGGGTACAGGCAATTTTCGCAGATTTTGAGACGGAGGGCGTGCCTCTCATCCGGCAGGTTTTTGCGGTGAGCCTGATTTATGATACCCTGCTCCATGAAGAGGGGCAGAAGAGCTTTCTTGAGGAGGCGGCGAAGGTCTTTGGGGATTATCTGGCGGATGAGAACCGGCGGGAGGAGCTGATACAGGCATTTGCGGGTGCGGATGCGGTCGGGCGCTGTTTTGGATTGAGGGTGCTGTGTCAGGATGTGGGAAAGAAT
>CAMWWR010000227.1 GCA_947178045.1 uncultured Clostridia bacterium | reverse complement strand
GGAATGATGCCCAGGCCGGAGAACCGGGGAACGGCGGTGAAGGAGACGATCCTCAGGCCGGGGAGCCGGACGACGGCGCAGAGAACGATATCCACGGCGGCAAACCGATCGCCGGGCTTTCGGAGGATGATTGGAGGCCGGTTGATTTCTCACCTGAGGTGGGCTCGGATGATGAGCTGTATCTGCCGGACAATTTTACGGCCGACGAGCCGGAGGAGCCTGCCCCGAACGTTTATACGCAGGGCGTGCGGCACAGCTCGGTTGCCGATATACAGCAGCGGCTGATGGATCTCGGTTTCATGGAGTATTCGGAGCCGACGATGTACTATGGTCCGATTACGATGGAGGCCGTAAAGCTCTTCCAGCGCCAGAATGATCTGACACAGGACGGTATTCTCGGGCCGAAGACGAACGAGCTTTTGTTCGCAGACGACGCAAAATATTATCTCGCGAAGGCCGGCATGGACGGAGACGATATCCGCCGGATCCAGCAGAGACTTTATGAAATGGGATATCTCGCGAAGGCAGAGTATGTGACCGGCCATTTCGGAGATCTGACGGAGGCCGCTGTAAAGCAGATGCAGCAGAACAACGGGCTTGCGGCCGACGGGAAGGTGGGGCATGATACGATGGAAATGCTCTACAGCGAGGATGCGAAGGCGAATCTGCTCTCCTACGGCGACAAGAGCGACGTCGTGCTTTCCTGCCAGGAGCGCCTGAAGGAGCTCGGCTATCTGACGACGAAGCCGGACGGCCAGTACGGGAATGATACGGCGGCGGCGGTAAAGCAGTTCCAGTCGCGGAACGACCTTGTCGTGGACGGCTACCTTGGGCCGAGTACGATGGCGGTACTGCACAGCAAATCTGCGGTTCCGAACGGCCTGGTCATCGGTGAGAGAGGCGATACGGTAAAACGGGTGCAGGAGCTTCTGGCGCGCTACGGTTATATGTCGTCCTCCAACTGCACGGGCTATTTCGGCGAGGTTACCGAGGCGGCGGTAAAAGCATTTCAGAAGAATAACGGTCTGAGCGTTGACGGCAATGTCGGCATGAAGACGATGGCAAAGCTCACGGACGGCAATGCGGTAAAGGCAAACGGCAGCTCGTCCGGGAACAAGGGCAGCTCCGGAAGCACGGGCAGTACCGGGAGCTCCGGCAATAAGGGCGGAAGTACGGTATCAACAGGCAGCGCCAGCGTCTCCGCATTGCTCAAGGTGGCGAAATCCAAGCTTGGAGCGCCTTATGTATACGGCGCGAAGGGGCCGAATTCGTTCGACTGCTCCGGCTATGTTTACTGGTGTCTGAACCAGATCGGCATCAAGCAGAGCTACATCACCTCGTACGGCTGGAGAACAGTCGGCAAATATCAGAAGATTACGAGCTTTTCAAGCATCAAGGCGGGCGATATCGTTGTTGTAAAGGGACATGTCGGGATCGCGGCAGGCAACGGAATGGTGTACGATGCCTCCTCGAGTAGCGGCAAGATTGTGTACCGTTCGCTCGGAGCATGGTGGAAGAAGAACTTTATCTGTGCGTGGAGAATTTTCTGAGAAGCTTATTGAAAAGATCAGGGCCTCACCGGCAATACTGCGGTGAGGCCTTTTGGCATGCAAAAAAGCTTCTCTGTCCAGTGATTGCCCGGGACGGTTCCTGCTGCACAGTTCAGGGCAACCTGCCTCGAGGAGGCGCCGGCGCAGCTGGATGACAGTCCCTGCTGCATGGCTCGGGACAGCCTCCGGCAGTGGTGCGCAGCTTGGCCGCAGGGGCCGGAAATTTTCCGGGAGAAAATGAAATAGCGAGAATGAGAGAGGATTCGTGAGAAAATATGAGAATTCAGGAAAAAGTATGGAAATTCAAACGAAATGAAAACGAATGAAAAGTTGCATATTGGGAAGGATTTCACTAATATATAGGCAACGATTAGCACTCGACTAAAATGAGTGCTAATAACGACAAAAAGCGTGTGATCGGCCGGTATATGGGAAATCGGTAACAGGGAAGCCGAAGGCGGAACTGTAACGAAAATCGGACTGGCAGGGTATCCGGGTCGGATGCCGGGGAGTACATATTCCCGCCGATAGTGATTTTCAAGGAGGTATTATCATGAAGTTAGTGCCATTGGGTGACAAGGTTGTGCTGAAGCAGCTGCAGGCAGAGGAAACGACGAAATCCGGAATCGTGCTGCCGGGACAGGCAAAGGAAAAGCCGCAGCAGGCGGAGGTGATCGCAGTAGGGCCGGGCGGCGTTGTGGACGGCAAGGAAGTGACGATGCAGGTAAAGGTCGGCGACAAGGTGATCTACTCGAAGTATTCTGGCACAGAGGTAAAGCTCGGCGATGACGAATACATCGTTGTAAAGCAGAACGATATTGTTGCGATTGTAGAGGAAGACTGAAACAGAGCGCGTCAAGAAGGATGAAAACGGAGCGCGTCAATTATGATTACGGCAGGCCTGCAGTCGGTGCGGGCATAAGACTGATATTTTAAGGAGGATGGAATCATGGCTAAGGAAATCAAGTATGGCAGCAGTGCGAGGTCGGCTCTGGAGGCAGGCGTCAATAAGCTGGCAAATACCGTGAAGGTTACGCTGGGGCCGAAGGGAAGAAACGTAGTGCTCGATAAATCGTTCGGCGCTCCGCTCATCACGAACGATGGCGTGACGATCGCGAAGGAGATCGACCTGGAGGATGCGTTCGAGAATATGGGAGCGCAGCTGGTGAAGGAGGTTGCCACCAAGACGAACGATGTAGCCGGCGACGGTACGACGACCGCTACGGTGCTTGCACAGGCGATGATCAACGAGGGAATGAAGAACCTCGCCGCAGGTGCGAACCCGATCATTCTGAGAAAGGGTATGAAGAAGGCAACCGAGTGCGCTGTTGAGGCAATTGCAAAGATGAGCTCCGAGATTACCGGAAAGGAGCAGATCGCAAAGGCCGCTGCTATTTCCGCAGGCGACGAGGCAGTAGGCGAGATGGTTGCGGATGCGATGGAGAAGGTTTCCAAGGACGGCGTCATCACGATCGAGGAGTCCAAGACGATGAAGACCGAGCTCGACCTGGTAGAGGGCATGCAGTTCGACCGCGGCTATATTTCCGCATATATGGCTACCGATATGGATAAGATGGAGGCTACTCTTGAGAATCCGTATATCCTGATTACCGACAAGAAGATTTCCAATATCCAGGAGATTCTGCCGGTGCTGGAGCAGATCGTGCAGAGCGGCGCAAGACTTCTCATCATTGCCGAGGATGTCGAGGGCGAGGCGCTGACGACGCTCATCGTGAACAAGCTGAGAGGAACCTTCAATGTGGTTGCCGTAAAGGCTCCTGGCTACGGCGACAGACGCAAGGCGATGCTGCAGGATATCGCTATCCTGACCGGCGGCACCGTGATCTCCGAAGAGCTTGGACTTGACCTGAAGGATGCGACGCTGGATCAGCTCGGCCGCGCGAAGTCCGTCAAGGTTCAGAAGGAGAATACGATCATCGTGGACGGCTGCGGCGAGAAGAGTGAAATTGACGCGAGAGTTGCACAGATCCGCAACCAGATTGAGGAGACGACCTCCGAGTTTGACAAGGAGAAGCTTCAGGAGAGGCTTGCGAAGCTTGCCGGCGGCGTGGCAGTCATCCGTGTCGGCGCTGCGACGGAGACCGAGATGAAGGAGAGCAAGCTCCGCATGGAGGACGCTCTTGCGGCGACGAGAGCAGCTGTTGAGGAGGGCATTATCGCAGGCGGCGGCTCCGCATACATCCATGCGGCAAAGGAGGTCGCAAAGATCATTGCGGGCCTGGAGGGCGACGAGAGAACCGGTGCGAACATCATCCTTAAGGCACTGGAGGCTCCGCTTTCCTGCATCGCTGTGAACGCAGGCCTGGAGGGCTCCGTTATCGTGAACAAGGTGAGGGAGCAGGAGCCGGGCATCGGCTTCGATGTTCTGAACGAGGAGTACACCGATATGGTGAAAGCGGGTATCATCGATCCGGCGAAGGTGACGAGGAGCGCGCTCCAGAATGCTACCTCCGTAGCATCGACCTTCCTGACGACCGAGTCCGCTGTTGCGAACATTAAGGAAGAAACTCCGGCAATGCCGGCCGGCGGCGCAGGCGGAATGGGCATGATGTAAGTTTGCCGGGAGCCTGAGCTTTTCGGAAGACAGACAGCCGGATACCGAAGCGGCATCCCGTTTGATGGGGAGGCCGCGGCAGAAAGCAGAAGGGAGCAGCTCTTGCACAGGGCGGGCTCCCTTCTGCTTTTATGCGCACGCCGGTGCAAAGAAATTATGCCGCGAACAATTCCGTAAAACCTTGAGTTTCCGCATTTTGCATTTCGGGTCGGGAGGGACTGTTCTTTCTGCGGAGGAATGTTAAAAAAA
>CAMWWR010000226.1 GCA_947178045.1 uncultured Clostridia bacterium | reverse complement strand
TGATACCAAAGCCCTGTCACCGGGTCGCTAAGATATTTCTCATGCAGCAAAAACTGGTATTGCGCCTCCTGTATCATTTCCTGATCCTTTAAAATGCGCCCCATATTCGCCAGAAACAGCACGGTCATATAAAGGGTATCGTCCCATAACTCCTGTTCGTTCAAAGAATCCGAAGTTTTATGCTGAAAACCGCCCTCCATCGTTCTTGGGAAAGATTTCATAATCTTCCCTGCCGCCTTTTTACACGGTTCCATATACTTTTCCTCCCCGGTATATTCCGCCAGGAAGGACATGGTAAGATATGGGGTCACCGTGTTGACGTTCAATGCCGGAAACCCAATGGTTAGCTGCCTGTCGTAGTAATTGCGGAGGATGGTAAGGTATTTTTCTGCTGTTTCCGCCTTCTCTTTTTCATGGCAGAACATCTTCCAGAGTCCAAACAATCCCACGCCCTGCGTCCACTCCCAATAGCGGTACTTTTCAATATCATCCCCCGCCAGGTTGTGGCTTTTCATATTCTCAAGGAACGTTTCATCTTCCTCGTACAAAATCCCCGTAAAGGCGTTTGTGACAAGTTCTAACTTGCGGGCAGTTTCCGTCCGCTCCAACTCCCGCTCCAACGAATGAATCAACTCCCGTAGCCCCTCCGGCGTTTTCGCCGTATAATCTGGCTTTTCGTCCGGCTCCTCCACTGTATGGAAATACCGCGGCGACCAGTCCAGCCAGACGGAAGTAATGCCGTAACGGTTTGCGCCCGCGATATCCTTCTTCAGATTGTTGCCGATCATGACAATTCGCGGCTTGTCGGCCTCATGGAGTCCCATCTTTTCCATCGCCGTATCGAACATGCTCGCATGCGGCTTCTCGTGCCCGACCACCTCCGATACGATCCACTGCTCAAAGCAATGCCCGCACCCGTTCTCACGGTATACATTCTGGAAGGATTCCCAGTTCCCGTCCGCCACCAGCGCGATGCGGTAGCCCTCGGCATGAAGCCCCGTAAGCACCTCCTTCGCCCCCGGAATAAATTCCGCCCCGGTGACAATTCCTCTGTCATCAAACCTCTGGCTGCCCTCATCAATCAGAGTGTCTCCGCTGTCCGTAAATATGATCAGGCTTTTACTCATGTTTCCCCCCGTTTCTGCGCGGCTTTTTGCAATGTCAGGTTTGCGGATGCCGCGCGGACACAAACCTGAGGATTTGAAATTTCAATTTGCTGCTCCCCTTACACTGCCGGCAGTGCCAAAAAGATTGCCGGGAATTCGTTCCTTATGTCAAGGTTACTAATATCCGGCGGGAAACGCCACGCATCTCTTGTTTTTTCGTATTAGAATATTGCATATTTTGCTTTTTCGGTTTATAATTTGCTTGCAAATTATACAATCAATCCGGAGGCAGAAACGATATTTTGTGCAGTTTCCACTACCCTTCATCTCTGTTTGGCGCAATTTCATACAGAAAGGAAAAAGATATGCTGATCGACAATACAGTGATCTATGAGCATCAGTATTTGCTCGAGATCAATCAGAAGGGAAAACCCTTTTTTTATTTTTTTGACTGGGATGAACGCACATACGCCATCAACATGGAATTTCAGCATTTTCATCAGTTCTACGAAATGTGCATTTTCCTGGACGAGCATGCGCAGCACCTGATCAACGGAGTCCGGCACGACCTGCGCTGCTGCGATATCGTCGCCATCCGCCCGGCCCTGCTGCACAAGACCGCCTACCCGGAGGGCGCGCCAAACAAGCGCCTCATCATCAATTTTGCGATTCCCGCCCTTCCCTCCGGCCTGGAGGTCTGTATGCGGACCATCTACAGCATTTTTGACAGGGAGGTGCCGATCTACCGCTTTGAGGGGCGCTGCAAGCAGGCGGTTTTTGAGAAGCTGAACGATATCTACTATCTCTCCAAATCGCCGAACGAGCTTACGAATCTGGCAATACATAATAAGTTTGTGGAGTTTTTAAGCCTGATCTATTTATTTCAGGACAAGAATACCTATATAGACTGCACGGCCCTGGACGATATCGCTTCAAAGATCTACAGCATTACCGCCTACATCCACACGCACTATATGGATGAGCTGTCCCTGGCCGGCATTTCAAAAGAATTTTATATCAGCAGCTACTACCTTTCCCATCAGTTCAAGCGCGTCACGGGCTTTACGCTGACAGATTATATTTCCATGACCCGTGTGCGCAACGCCCAGACGCTTCTGCTCTCCACCGACCTGCCCATCACGGATATCGCGTTCCAGAGCGGCTTTAAAAGCTTTTCTCAGTTCAACCGGACCTTCAACCGATTTGCGGGCATGCCGCCGTCCAGATTCAGGAGGGATCGACCGCCATCCTTCTGACACTGGCAAGCCCCTTCGACACGGCGGGCACACAGAGCAGGGCGAGCGTGATGCCGCCCTCCACACCGAGATAGGAACCGTTATAGGCAAGCGAATAGACCGGCGCGCTCATGCCCGTTCCCTCCGCGTAGGCGGCAAAGAACAGCAGCCCGGACAAAAAGGCAAACACCAGTCTTCCGAGCACTCCCGCCACATAGCCGATCTGCAGGCCGTGCTTTTTTCCCGAGAAAAACCCGGAAAGCCCGAGCGCTCCGAATGCGAGAGGATAGTCCACGACCATCTGCGGCAGGCTGTAAAACACCGGGTCAAGCACAAACTGCAGCAGACCGTAAGCAAAGCCCGTCATAATCCCCGCCTTCGGCCCGTACCAGTAGCCGATCAGCACGATAAACAGCATGCTGAGCAGCGTAATCGAGCCGCCGAGTGGCATCTCGAACAGCTTGATCATCGAGGTGACCGTGGCAAGTGCCATCGCCATCGCGGAAAATACAAGCTGCTTCACCGTGTAGCGCCTCGACCTCTTCTCCTTCGGCTGCAGAAAAAGCGCCAGCGCAATCAGCGCCGCCATCAGCACGGCCACCGCGATAATTCCCTGCGTCGTCAGCCGGAACACATCCTCCTCCCAGCTGTTGACCGTCGGAAACGCAAAAAAGTTTTTCATAAAAAATGCCCTCCTGTCAAACGCCATGGAGGGCCAGTTCCGCCGAATCACTCAAATTACTGTCCGCAGCCTCAGAATTACTGCCTGTTGCTTCCTTACGCCGGTATTGTCCGGTTCAAGTAATAAGGGTATTTCTCAGCGCATTGCACCCCCAGCAATGTTCGGCTCCGCGTTCCGCACCGATACGGCAGTTTCCCGTATTCCGCGCGCCGTCCGCGCCGCCTTCTTCGATATCATACATCAATTTCCCCGTTTTTGCAATACCGTTGTCCGCGGTATCATATATCTCGACCCGTCCGCCGCGAAAATCTCCTCAAAGTCAAGCCCATACACCTCCGACAGCGTCTTTGCCGAGGCTGTCTCGCTGACTGAGCCGAAGCGGAACAGCCGTCCCTCCTTCATCAGAATCAGCCTGTCGCAATAGCGCAGTGCGAGATTGACGTCGTGCAGTATGACGACGACTGTCGTGCCCCGCTCCCCGCAGAGCCTCGCGAGAATCTCCATCAGCTCCAGCTGATGCTTCAGATCCAGGCTCGAGACCGGCTCGTCGAGGAAGAGCCATTCCGTGCCCTGCGCGACCGCGCGGGCCGCTGCTGCTCTCTGCCGTTCTCCGCCGCTCAGCTTCAGCACGCTCCTGTCCTTCAGCTGCAGACAGTTGGTCAGGCGCATCGCCTCCTCAGCCAGCTCCCGGTCTTTTTTCCCCGGAGCCTCAAACCGTTTCAGCCAGGGCGAGCGTCCCATCAGAACAAGCTCTCCGACCGTATAATCGGCCTCCACAAGGGTGTCCTGCGGTACATAGGAAAGCTTTTTTGCCAGCTCCCCGGCCTTTTGGCGTTCCAGAGGCTCCCCGTTCAAAAGCACCGCCTTCTGTGAGGGAAGCAGGCTCAGGATATGCTTCAGCAGCGACGTTTTGCCTGAGCCGTTCGGGCCCAGAATTCCGTAAATATGTCCCGGCTCCAGCCGAAGACTCACCGTATCCAGCACCGGCGGGCGTTCCGTGTCCGGCTGCCAGGAAAGCGCCCGGACGGTGATGCCCTGCTCCGCCCTCTTTTCAGGGAAATTTTCTTTTTTAAGGCCGCTATACTCCTTCGGTTTCTTCATTTTCCGTCTCCCGTTTATCATCCGCGCGCGTACTGCCGTTTTTGCTCTGTCTTCCCATCCGGACCTCTCTCTTTCGCATTTCTGCGCGCCTCATCCCCGGCCGCTCTTCTGCCGGTACAGCAGATAAATAAAATACGGCGCGCCGAAGACCGAGGTGACAACACCGACCGGTATCTCGGTCGGCGCGGTCAGCGTCCTCGCCAGCGTGTCGCAGAAAATCAGAAAGATCGCTCCGGCAAGCATCGAATAAGGCATCAGCCTGCGGTGCTCCGGCCCGAACAGCAGCCTCATACCTCTCACTTAT
>CAMWWR010000225.1 GCA_947178045.1 uncultured Clostridia bacterium | reverse complement strand
GATGTACGATATGAACGCGGTCGTCCGGTGAGACGGAAAAAATAATATTTGACGGCAGGAACCGGAAAAGTCTGTTTGGCGGGCTTTGCCGGTTCTTATTTTTGTACCGCAGGAAAATTCTCTGGGCTTCCCTGTGATACAAAATCACATTTTTTTCACAGATTCCCCTGTAATTTTTCACAGAAATGCAGTATACTGGACAGAGCGATATGCGCAGACGTTATGTTTAAGGAGGAGAAGGCTTTGATTGAGGTAAAAGATCTGGTAAAAAAGTACGGTGATCATATCGCTGTGGATCATCTCAGCTTTACCGTGGAGAAGGGGCAGATTCTCGGGTTTCTCGGGCCAAACGGCGCAGGGAAATCAACGACGATGAATATGCTGACCGGTTACATATCCTCGACGGAGGGGAGTATTGTAATCAACGGGCATGATATATATGAGGAGCCGGAGGAGACAAAAAAAAGCATTGGCTATCTGCCGGAGCAGCCGCCGGTCTATCCGGATATGACGGTGCAGGAATATCTGCGCTTCGTTATGAACATAAAAAAAGTACCCAAAAACAGGCGGGCGGCGATGCTCGCGGATATTATGGAGCGGACAGGCATTACCGAGGTGTCCGGGCGTCTGATCAAGCATCTGTCGAAGGGCTACCGGCAGAGAGTGGGGCTTGCGCAGGCGGTCGTTGGCTATCCGGAGGTCATCATTCTCGACGAGCCGACGGTCGGCCTCGACCCGATGCAGATTATTGAGATCCGCGAGCTGATGAAGAGCCTCGCGAAACGGCACACCGTTATCATCAGCTCGCATATTCTCTCGGAGATCAGTGCGGTCTGCGATACGGTCATGATCATCAACAAGGGGAAGATGGTCATTACGGATAAGGTGGAGAATCTGCCGAAGCATCTGAAGGGAGCCTCCAGGCTTGAGCTCGAGGTGAAGGGCGGCATGCAGGCGGTGCGGGCGGCGCTTTGCGGGCTGCCGGAGTCGGCAGATGTCCGGTACCGAAAAGGCGAAAAGAACGGCTTTGTGCATGTCAGCCTTGACGCGGAGGAGGAAGGGGAGCTGCAGGAGAAGATTTTTTACGCGCTTGCGGAGGCGAAATGTCCGATCTATATGATGAATACGGAGAAGCTGAGCCTTGAGGATATTTTCCTTGAGATGACGCGGCAGGCGGATGCCGGAGGGACGGACATGCTGCCGGAGAAGAACGCGCCGGAGCGCGACATGCTGCCGGGAGAGGACAATCCGGAGCCGGACAGCCCGGCGGACGGCGATAAAACGGAGAAAGGCGGGGAGGAATAACCATGCTTGCAATTTACAAAAAAGAGATGCGCACCTATTTTACATCAATCGTCGGCTATTTGTTTCTCGGCTTTTTTCTCGCCCTGATTGGCTTGTATTTTTATGGACAGAACCTGAGGGGCGGCTATACGAATTTCGGCTACGCGCTGATGAGCGTCAGCCTGTTTTTTATTCTGCTCGTGCCGATGCTGACGATGCGTATTATGGCGGAGGAGAACCGCCAGAAGACGGATCAGCTGCTCTACACCAGCCCGGTATCCGTCACAAAGATTATTATCGGCAAATACCTTTCCGTGCTGACAATGTTCAGCATTGTCATGCTGATCGTATGCTTTTATCCGCTGATTCTTGCGGAATACGGCAATGTGAATTTGAAAATGACCTATGCCGTCATCTTTTCGTTTTTTCTGATGGGCGCGGCCTATATGGCGATCGGGCTGTTTATTTCGTCGATGACCGAGAGCCAGGCGTTCGCTGCCATTCTGACGTTTGTCGTCGTGATCCTGTCCGTGTTCTGTACATCGATCGCCGAGCTGCTCCCGCAGGACAGCAAAATGGCCTGGGGCCTGTTTGCCGTCCTGCTGCTTCTGTTCGCGTGGCTGAGCTATATTATTATGCGGAATATCACGGTCAGCGTCGTGTTCGGCGTTGTGGCGGAGGCGGTGCTGTTCCTTTTTTACCGGGTCAAACCGGAGCTCTTTGACGGCGCGCTGGTCAGAGTGTTCAGCTGGTTCTCGATCGCGGACCGCTACAGCAGCTTTACCTACGGGGAATTCGACATCGCGTCGATCGTGTACTATCTGAGCTACTGCGTCCTGTTTGTTTTCCTGACCATTCAGGTCGTTAAGAAGAGAAGGTGGGCCTAAAGTGTGAAAGGGGCGGAAGCTTTGCTGAGAGGCTCAGAGAGTGACCCCTTTCACACAGGAGAATTGAAAATGAAATCCATTGGAATTTCATTTTCAATTCTCCCAGGCGGATGCAATGACTGTTCCAAAAAATGTTTCAGTAATTGTCTGAACCGAGGGCAGGCCGCGCCGGTCCGGCTGTAAGGGAAAGGCTATGGGGATCGGTCAGGGCTGACAGGATTGATTAAGGACAGAAACGAGGTTTCGATATGGATAATAAGGAAAGAGGAAAGAAAAAAGGGGAGAAAAAGGAGCGGGGCAGCTGGAAGGATTCCTTTACGACCCGGAAATTCCGCGGGGGCGCGTATGCGACGGTGCTGTCGGTGATCGCCGTCGCGCTTGTGATTGCCGTCAATATGCTGGCGTCGAAGCTGGACATCCGGTTCGATATGACCGAGGACGGAAGGTACAGCCTGCATGATGAAACGATCGGGCTGCTGGAGGGGCTGAAGGATGATATCACCATCTACTATCTCGCGGTTACCGGTCAGGAGCTCCAGGAGTTTGACCGGATCTTTTCCAAGTATGACGATTACGGCAGCAGGGTGACGATTGCCTATAAGGATCCGGTGCTGCATCCGAAGTTTGCAGCGCAGTATGTGGACGACAGCGTGAAGCAGAACAGCTTTCTCGTTGTGAACGAGTCCAGCGGGAAGGCGAAATATGTGGACTATTCGGATATTCTCATCCAGGAGCTCAACTACAATACCTGGCAGTTTGTCACGACGGGGTACGACCTGGAGGGACGGCTGGACGCTGCGATTCAGTATGTGACAAACGAGGATCTTCCGGTCGTATACCGGGTGACGGGACACGGCGAGAGTTCGCTTGCCAGCGCGCTGAGCGATCTGCTGGAAAGGAGCAATGTGACGCTGAACGAAATCCAGCTGATCTCCGCAGCCCGGATACCGGAGGATTGCGATATTCTGCTGTTCTGTCAGCCGCAGAGCGATTATACGGAGGAGGAGGCTGCGATGGTGCGCGGCTGGCTCGAGCAGGGCGGCTACGGAATTTTTCTGCTCGATTATATGACGCCGTTATTGAAAAACTATAACGGCCTGCTCCAGTATTACGGGCTTGAGACGCATGAAGGGGTCGTAATTGAGGGGAGCTCGGATTATTATATGAATCAGAGGCCTTATATGCTGCTGCCGACCGTGTACAGCAGTGATATCACGGACAGCGTGCGCAAAAAGAAATATGTCGTTACCCCGTGGGTGACGGGTGTTACGCTGCGCGATGATCAGAGGGATTCGATTTCGGTGACGAAGCTTTTGTATACCTCCGACAATTCCTATATTAAGGCACTGGATTCCGACACGCTGGAAAAGCGTGAGGGGGACAAGGAGGGGCCGTTCTATGTCGGCCTGACGCTGAGCGAGACCGTGAGCGGGGGCGAGACGAAGATCGCCGTATATTCTGCGCGAGATTTTCTTATAAATGATATCGTGGGCAACACATATGATTACGGAAACGACGATATTTTCCTCAATACCATCAGCCGCTTTACGGAGCAGGAGAGCGCGGTTGCCGTGCCGACGGTCAGCCTTGAGCAGGAGAGGGTCGTCTTAAGCTCGGCTGAGGCGAACCGGATTGCCGTCCTTGTGGCGGTTGTGCTTCCGCTGGCAATCATCGGCACGGGCGTATTCGTTGTCGTGCGAAGGAGGAAAAAGTGATGGCCGCAGGCAAAGGAAAGAAAAAAAATCTGCTCACGCTGCTCTGCATGACGGCGGCGCTTGCCGTGCTGATTGCCGTCTATGCGGTCGTGTCCGCGCGGCAGGAGGACAAGCAGAACGAGGACGACAGCCCGGAGGAGCCGGACATTGTCCTTCTGTCGGCACAGACCGGCGAGATCGCTTCCTTGTCCGTAAAATCGGCGGAATATCCTTTCACGCTCACGGCGGGAGCGTCCGGCTGGGAGTTTTCCGGCGACAGGGAATTTGATGTGAACGTTTCCGCGGCGGAGGCGATGACCGAAGCGCTTGCGCGGCTCACGGCGGAGTCGGCGGTGCTCGCGGATGCCGGGGAGCTGTCGGAATACGGACTTGAGGAGCCGGAGTTCACGGTTCTTGTGACGATGACGGACGGCTCGGCAAAGGGGCTTCGGATCGGCGACAGGTCCGGCGCCAGCAACGGATATTATGCCTGTGTGGACGGCAGCCGCGATGTATATCTGATTTCCGAGGAGGTCCGCAATGTATTTGCGGTAGGGCCGGACGAGCT
>CAMWWR010000224.1 GCA_947178045.1 uncultured Clostridia bacterium | reverse complement strand
CTCCCCCGGGAACACTGAACGGAAAAGCAGAGGACAAAAAGCGATAACCGGGAAAGTAACGAACAAAAAGCAATAACCGGGAAAGTAACGAACAAAAAGCGATAAATGAAAAAGTGATGAACAGAAAAGCAGCGGATAAAAAGCAGTGAACAAAAAGCAGCGAACAGAAGAAAAAGATTCGCTGCTTTTTTGTACGTTTTTTGTCCGACTTTTATTTTTTCCCTATTTCAGAGAATCGAAAGAGGGGAAGATGCCAAAGGGATTTCCGGGAGTTCGCAGCTTTTTTTCCGTGATAAAAAACGCGCGCGCCGGTAAGATATAACTGCAAGGTCACGAAAGTGAGTGTTTGATTCCCGGCTTGCAAAGATTATTTTCATTCCCATCTTCACTGCGGTGCACGAGGAGATTCCAGAGTGTATGCCTCATGACCTCTGCTCAATGGTAATCGCGAAAGCGATTGGGGGTTCGATTCCCCCGCAGGCTCAAAACCTGTGAGACTGGATGTCACCTTGACATCGCCGCCTCAGGCGGCACCAATCCCGCCGGTCAGGCGCGCGGTTAGCGCTCCGTCAGGCGGCCATTTATGCAATATGCGGCAATCCTGCAAACGATGTCCCCGCGGCTGTGACTGATAAAGCGCAGGCTGTATGCAGTCCATAGCTGTACACAGTTTAAAGCTGCACGCAGTTCAGACGGTACACAGTTCAGAACGGCACACAGTCAAACCGCAGGACGATTCGGGGCAATGCGCGCCGGGCCCTGCCCGGACATGGATACCGTGCAGCGGAGATCAGAGCCGGAAGGAAGCTTCCCGCTTTTTGATCCGCACACTCAAATGCCCGGCCGCCGGGCGCGCAGGGATGGCAGCAGGAAGGAAAGAAAGGAAGCCATGAATTAATCAGCGCTTTCAAAATATCCGCAAAAAACGGTGTTGGAGGTATGAGTTTGAAAGTAAACTTTCACACTTCTTAATTAAAGCAGTATCGCGAGCGAGCTTACGATAGGCACGGGGGGGTATCAGCATGAAAAAGATCATTATCAATGAAAATCAGAGAGGTTTTTTGTTTAAGAACGGAAGATTTGTAAAGCTTTTAGAGGCGGGGGGCTACCGTGTTTTCGGGAATCGGCAGATCGAGGTAGCTTCGCTTTCCGAGCCGCTTGCCTCGGAGAAATGCTCCCTGGAAACGCTGTGCGCGAACAGTGAGATCGAAAAGCAGATTTCGGTCGTTGAGGTCGCGGATCAGCAGCTTGCGCTCCACTTTGTAAACGGAAAATTTGCGGGTGTGCTTGCAAGAGGAAAATATGCCTTCTGGACGGTGACTGACCGGCACGAGTACCGGCTGGTGGATATCTCCATTCCGGAGGTGACGGATGATGTTCCGGAATATATTTTTGCAAAGCTGCCGGCGAGCGTGTACACGAAAATTGAGGTGGCGCAGTACCAGAGAGCGCGCCTGTATTTTGACCAGAGACTGATTCGCATCCTTGAGCCAGGTACATACTATTTCTGGAAGAACGGCGTCCGCGTGGAGGCGGGGTTTGTCGACACCAGACTGACGCAGCTGAACATCAACGGGCAGGAGATCATGACGCAGGATAAGGTTGCCGTCCGCATCAATTTCGTGTGCAATTACAGGGTTGCCGATTATGTGAGGATCCTTACGGAGATCGACGACTATGTGGAGCAAATGCATGTTGTGGCGCAGCTCGCGCTCCGGGAGTATGTCGGCAGATACAGGCTCGACGACATTTTGTCGGCGAAGGAGGAGATGGCGCAGTATGTGTTCGGGCGGCTGAAGGAAAAGGAGAAAGAGCTGTTCGTGGAGATTCGGGACGCGGGCGTGAAGGATATTATTCTGCCGGGCGAGATCCGCGATATCATGAACACGGTTCTGGTTGCGGAGAAGCGGGCGCAGGCGAATGTGATCACCCGCCGTGAGGAGGTGGCGTCCACGAGGTCGCTGTTGAACACGGCGAAGCTGATGGAGGAGAACAAAACGCTGTATAAGCTCAAGGAGCTCGAGTATGTGGAGCGCATCTGCGAGAATGTCGGCAGCATCAACCTGAACGGAAACAGCGACGTGCTTTCTCAGCTGCTTGGGCTGCTTGGCGGGAAAACAGGCTGCGCCGCACAGGGAGAGTAAAGAGCCGCAGCCGACGCACAAATGAGGGTATAAGTTGCAATGCGGCTGAATTACGCCGCCGGGCTGAACGGGCCGTCGCGCGAATGTGGGTATAAGGCCGGTACAGCGGCAGGAAAGCCCGTGGAAAATAAAGGTCAGAATGAGCGGTGAAGCTGTCCGGCAGTCTCTCAAACGGTGAGGAGGAGCCGGCAGCAGGACGAAACCGGCGGAAAGGAATGGATTATGATTGAAATAAAAGGAAAATTTAACTCTGCGCTGTGCTACTGCACGGAGCTTGAGGAGGGGGCGGCGGAGCAGATCCGCGCCGTCTGCAATCAGGAAGCGTTCCGGGACTGCAGAATCCGCATTATGCCGGACGTTCATGAGGGCAAGGGCTGTACGATCGGGACGACTATGACGATCACGGATAAGCTTGTCCCGGGAATGGTCGGTGTCGATATCGGGTGCGGCATGGAGACCGTAAAAATCGCGGAGCGGGAGATTGATTTCGAAAGGCTGGACGCGCTGATTCACGAGAGAATCCCGTGCGGGCGCGAGGTGCGGGAGGAGCCGCACGCGCTGAACGAGGAGATCGATCTGAATGAGCTGCGCTGCGCGCAGTTCGTCAGTCTGGAGCGCGCGCAAAGAAGCATCGGGACGCTGGGCGGGGGTAATCATTTCATTGAGGTCGACCGAAGCGAAAACGGGGAGCTGTATCTTGTCGTACACTCCGGAAGTCGTCATCTCGGCGTCGAGGTCGCGGAATATTATCAGGAGCAGGGGCGGCTTGCGATGTGGGGCGGCGCATATCATCAGATCGGAGCACTGATTGAAAAGCTGAAAGCAGAGGGAAGATTTCAGGAGATCGAGCCGTCTGTCAGAGCACTGAAAAAGGAGCACAGGCTTGAAATACCAAGAGATTTAGTCTATGTCGAGGGCAGGCTGTTTGACGATTACATCCATGACATGCGTATCGTGCAGAGATTTGCCATGCTCAACCGCCGGGCCATGACCGGGGTGATTGTATCGGGGATGGGCTTTACCAAAGCGGAGGAATTTACGACCATCCACAACTACATTGACACCGACGCGATGATCCTGCGGAAGGGCTCGGTATCGGCGAAGAAGGGAGAAAAGCTTCTGATCCCGATCAATATGCGCGACGGGAGCCTGATCTGTATCGGAAAGGGCAATGAGGAGTGGAACTGCTCCGCGCCGCACGGTGCGGGAAGGCTTATGAGCCGCAGACGGGCGTTCGATTCCCTCTCAATGGAGCAGTACCGCGCGGAGATGGAGGGAATTTATACGACCTGTGTCGTGCAGGATACACTGGACGAATCGCCGATGGCGTATAAGAGCATGGAGGACATCGTGGCGCAGATCGGGCCGACGGCCGAGATCGTGGAGCGGATCCGACCGGTCTACAACTTTAAGGCAGCGGAGTGAGGATGCAGGCAGGGAACCGGGAATTGTCCGGCTCCCTGCCTGTGCGGCGGAATAAGAGAAAAAGGAGAAACTCAGATTCTACGACAAGTGCTTGATGAACCCATCCTCCCACCGCAAGCAAAAAATTCAAATATCCAGTCACTTTTACAAGATGATAATACTGTTGCAAGAAACTTAGACAATCTTCTGAATATTCTGCAAAAAGCACAGACAATTAATACAATTCTTTTTTCGCCTGTTTCCATAAGGCGATTTCTGAGGAAGCGCTGATTAAATCATCGCTTCCTCAGAGCCTCCTGTGGAATGTAAAGCCTCTTTCAGAGGCTTACGGATTTGCCAGGGAATATGCCGCTTCGCGGCGCAAATCCGGTGAGGGAAACGCTTTAATCAGCGTTTCCCTAAAAGCGGCAATGTCACCAACCTGGAAAATTTCCCATACCACCGTTGAAATT
Organism: uncultured Clostridia bacterium; assembly: GCA_947178045.1. Taxonomy (GTDB): domain Bacteria; phylum Bacillota; class Clostridia; order Lachnospirales; family Lachnospiraceae; genus RGIG4057. The sequence goes on along the minus strand of CAMWWR010000224.1, from coordinate 444 downwards.
TTGCCGGGGCATCGTTGGACGACCTTGCATTGATACGAACCGGACATTGTGCAAGTGCAATCCCCATCCGAAATGGAAAAATTTATATTTCCTTTCTTGACAATTCCTTAAAACCGCGATACAATACCCATACATCATATTTTGGTTCGATACCGAACAGTTAGAGGACAAACGGTTTTATATCGAACGAATTTGCAGGCTTCCTGCATTAACCGGTTGGCTGCCGGATCAGCAGGGCAGTGCTTTTTAACGGCAAGAAAGTGAGGTCTGCAGTTTAAGGACGAGGAGAAATGCGGAAAGGGGGAGGCAGTGGATAGGGAACGGCCATTATGCTTTGAGTTCAAAAAAATGCACCATGTCATCATCCGCGCAATCCATGACAGACTGGCGGCATGCGGCTTTGACGAGGTGACGGTGCTGCACGGGCATATCCTTGGTTATCTT
>CAMWWR010000223.1 GCA_947178045.1 uncultured Clostridia bacterium | reverse complement strand
ATACCACTAATCGTGACTTCCTGTGAATCGATTATCTTTAAATTGTTTCTGATAAGATTGTACATCTCACAAAATCCAGGCTCATTCGTTGTGTCTTTCGTTGATTTTTTTCCTGTTTTTCCGCCTGCTGCTTTTAATCTTTTCAGAAAATCTTCCCTGTAATGTTCCGGTAAAACCCGCCCGATATCATGAATAAATGAGATGAGTTGTTCTGTCGAATATTGTGCTGTGATGGCATCTGTCTGTTTTAAAAAATCGATCAGGTTCATAAGCGGGCCTCCGTTTTTAATGATAATTACTCTTTTGCCAATTAGATTTTGCGCACATTCCTCCCTGTCTTGTCTTTCAGTTCCTGCGAATTAACTGCGAAATGTTTTCCTGAGTTTTCGCAGTTAAAAATTATATAATGCGTTCAACATTTAAAATGTTAGTTTTTTGAGTTTTTAATTGCCTTCACTCGAACAAAAACTCAATCATCAACTTTCAATTAAAATATAGTATCCCAATATTGCCATTGTCAAGCTCAACCTGACCGTTTTGAAAGAAATGACTAAATTGAACTTTCCTGATATAAATCTGTGTGCATCTGCCCATGAATTTCAAGGAAACGCTGGACAAATATAAGATAATTTGATAAGATGAAAATGTATTGATAAGGCAAAAAAAGATTGAAATCAGAAGCAGGTGAAAACCGGGAAGTGGTTTGAACGAAAAGCGAGTGGAAAAATGCAGATGGGAAATCCTGGATTACGGGAGGTGCGCAGAGTGAGAAAAAAACGAAGGAGCTTGATGGCGGGCATACTTTTGCTGGTTGCTGTATTCCTTGCCGGCGCGGCCGTTTACTACCGCAATTATTACAATCCTTATCCGGACAGCGGACTGATGCTTGACGTGCGGGGGATTGATGCTTCTGCTATTGAGAGCGTCGGACTGTTCAATAATCATACAGGCAAGTATAAGGAGGCGGTTGCGGAGGAAGAGATACAGACGCTGCTTGGGGTAATCAATCATGCCGTAACCTTTCAGGAAAAGCTTCGCGGAACATATATCGGCAGTCCGGAGTGGAGCGTTGATTTTTTTATGAAGGATGGTGCGGTTATAAGGCTTGGATTGTCGAGCATGGAGGATTCCGCCATAAAATGGGGCCCTTATTGCTATCGATTTGATGACGGGATCGACTTTGAGGCGCTCAGAAAAACTCCGGATACGGTTGCCAGCCGCTATGGCCCGGAAAGTCGCAGATATTTGAAAAAGGACTGATTTTTCCTTGACAGAATCCCCAAAAGCAAGTATACTAAAAACCACACTTCCGCTTTCAGGAAGCGTGGTCCGATCGATTGCACAGAAGGCGGCAAAGAGGTTCTGTGCGATTTTGTAAAATATGTCAAAAAGTTTCCGCGCAGCCGGGGAGATAGCGGTGCCCTGTACCTGCAATCCGCTACAGCAGGGGTGATGACGCGCCTAGGGTGATGCTTTGTGGAGCCGCCCTCTGTAAGTGATGATGACGTTTGGGTCTTACGCAACGGAAATCCATGAACCGTGTCAGGGCAGGAATGCAGCAGCACTAAGTGGAAGCTTTCGTGTGCCGTAAGGCAGCCTGAGCCGAGTTAACTGCAGGGGTAACGTCTGTGGAGGTCATTCGAAGCGTGCCGCGCGGAATTTTTAATAGCTTTGCCGGGGAGTCTTCCCCCGGGCGGATTTCCCGAAAATATCATGCTCTGTCCGACTTTAGTCTGCTTTTTATTAATGTTCCCCCGACAACTTGCTGTTTTTACAAAAAACATCTTTTCGTATCTGAGGATTTCGTATATAATAGAACATGGGCCTCAGGGCGATATGCAGGCATGCCGTGCCGGCTTTGGCTTCAAAGGGCATTTGGAAAGGAATAGTGCAATATGGCGATGAAACTGAAGATCAATGGAATGAATGAAATCACGAAGGGAACGGAGATTTTCCACGAGGGCGATCCGGTGGACTGCATCTGTGCCGTGCTTAAGGGCAGGGTGGAGCTGCACAATCAGGGAAGCCGTATCCTGTTCGGAAACGGCAGCTTTCTCGGTGTTCAGGATCTATATATGGGGCGCTGCCTGTCCTCCTGCACGGCGGTGGAGGACAGTGTAGTGTATGCGTTTCCGGCGGGCGGACTGCCGGCGGTGGATCGGATACTGGCGGCCAACAAGGATTACCGGGGGCTGCTGATGTATTCCGTCGTAAAGCACGTTAACAGTCTTTACCGGGCGCGTGAGGAGTTCGTGTCGGAGGCGGAGAAGACATACGCCTGGCTGCTGGACTGCCGGCAGGAGTATCTGCGGCTGGCCAGGCAGAGCGGGGACGCCTCGATGCAGCAAATGCCGGGCGAGCCGGCAGCGCCGGATGCCTCTTCCACTCTAGATGCAAAAAAGCTCAATTTTTATATCGAGCGCGCTCAGGTGCCGCTGGACATCATGAAAAGCTTTTACGGCTGCAGTGCGGGCCTGACGCTGTTCCCGCTGGAGCAGGCGGCCGGTGTGTGCGCCGAGCTGATGATCGAATGCTATGAGCTGACGGAGTATATTGTCTCGCTGCTGGACTGTCTGGTGAGCGACCAGGAGGGGGGCCTGTTCTCCAGGGTCATCCGGCTGGCGATGAGAGTGCAGAACGTGAAGGGGGCGGAGGAGACCTTTCGGGTGCTGAGCAGACGCGCCGACGAGTGCATGGATCATATCAATGTACTTGACACGCTGCTGGAAAAGAAAACCGGAAGACAGTCCGTTGTGGACAGAGGGAAAATCGAGAAGCTCTACGTCGCGCTGCTGACCGGCGTTCATCCGGAGGAGAAGGACGGTCAGCAGGCGGAAAAGGCGGAGGAGAAGCCTGCGGTACAGGAGAACGGGCTTGTGCTGCTGGACAATTCCTTGGAGCAGATCGTGAAATTCGCGGGCTACGACGCGGAGAAGGCCGAGCAGCTGCGCATTCTTATCGGCAGCTTTGAAGCGCTGAGCGACCGCAGTTCGTCGGACGATCAGGCGAGAAAGCTGCGGCACGGCATTTCCACGCTGTTTTACGATCTGTACGAGACAACATTCTGCCAGGCGCTCGGCATGGAGGAGCTGCCGAAGCCAGTCGGGCTTTTCCTGAATTTCGGCTTCCTCAGCGAGAAGCTTCTGGAGCCGCAGGAGAAGAATTACCTGCTCTCGTGCGCCGGTACGAGCTTTACCGGGCCGTATAAGGGAGGGCGGATATATACTATACGGGAATGGCTGACCGCCGTTTATGAGGGAAAGCGCGAACCGTCCAAAAACGATATGGACATGGACTACACGGACTATGTCCGCTCCCAGCGCAAGGCGAAGCAGATTACGGAGGCGCAGGAGAGGGAGATGATGGTCGATCAGCGCCGGAAGCTGAGCTATGAAATACACAATATGTTTCAGGCAAACAACCGGATAGTGAACGGACAGATTTCGACATTTGTGCCGGTGCTGCATCACGGAATGTTTGTACAGGGGCCTGCGGGAACTCTGCTGGACTGCGCAAAGCTGGGAGCCGTGATCGAAAAGCTCAAGCTCATCGATTACAGTGTATTTTATCGCGATGTTATGTATTCAAAGCCGGAACAGGGAATCGACAAGATCTGGGTGATGAGGGAGTATTGCCCGGACATTATTCTGATGCCGACGGTCGGCACGCGCACCTCGATGTGGCAGGAGTGCGCCGGAAAGAGAAGGGAGTCCGCCGGGCGTTTTGTTCTGCCGGTGTTCTTCGAGGAGGATCTGGAGAGTGCGATGACGAAGCTGTTCGGGCGCTTCCGCTGGGAGCTCTGCCGGTTCCTGCAGGGCGGCAGCTGGAACAATATCAAATACCGTTCACTCACCTCGGAATATTGCGATTACATACAGTTCTACAAGAAAAATCGCGATCTGTCCGAGGAGAAGAAGGAGAAGCTCAAGCAGCAGATCCAGAAAGCGAAGGGAAATTCGCGCGAGATCTTTGTCATGGACTATGAGCTCTGGGTGAGGAACGAGTCGGCGGGCGCGATTCGGCTCAATAAGCTGGCGCGCGACATTCTGGCGATGTACTGTCCGTTCTCGAAGGATATCCGCACCCGCCTGGCGAGCCAGCCGATGTTTGAGGAGGCGATGGCGCGTCCGGCCCGGGAGCGCGCGAAGAGCGCCCATGAGATGGATCTGCGCATCCGGCAGCTTTTGCGGGATCCGAAGACAAAGGGCGAGGTACCGCAGGAGGTTCTGGATACGCTGAGTTATTTCCAGAATAGTTGAGCATGCCGCAGGCGGGGAAAGAGGTGTCGCGGCTTTTCCCCATGCCTGCCGGGCGCGCCGCAGACCGGAGGAAGGGGACATGAGCGAGGAAGCAGGCTATCGCCTGAGAAACGATATTATCGACAATCACGGGGAACGGATGCAGAATCTGAAGCGGTATTTCCCTTTCTTTTCTCTGCAGGCGGCGAGCCTCTCCCAGTACAGGGAGGGGCGCTATGCATTTCTGGACATGGGCTATATCACGC
>CAMWWR010000222.1 GCA_947178045.1 uncultured Clostridia bacterium | reverse complement strand
TTTTCAGGCAGAGCTTTTCCTCCCCGCCCTCCGACGCGTGGTAGCCGAAAGAAACATGCTCAAACCGGATGCGGGGCGGGACGATGTTCTTCTCTGAAACTCCTGCCGTTCCCGCAGTTGTCGGCAGGCCGGCTCCTCCCGCCTGACCCGCATTCACCGCCGCACTTCTTCCGGCAGTTCCTGCCGCCGTTTCCGTCACTGCCGGCATATTGTTTTCTGCCGGTCTTCCTGCTATTTTCTCACCGGCCGGCGCGCCGTCCTCCTCCGGCAGCACCGGCAGCTCTTCCTCCGCCTCCAGCACAAGCGCGATGCGGTCCGCACTCGCCGCGGCCTTGGAAATATCCACAAACACGCGGGTGATCGCCATCATTGCCTGGAGAATCATCATAAAATACGAGAGAAAGGCGATGATTTTCCCCGGCAGCGAGGCCCCCGCGTTGACGCGGTACGCACCGACAACGACAATCGCCGTCAGGCCGAGATTCAGAACAAGGTTCATCACCGGACTTGAAACCGCCATGGTGATGCCCGCCCTGAACTCGTTGTTCGCCAGCTCCGCGCTCCCTCTTCGAAAGCGCTCATATTCGTGGTCGGTCCGCGAGAGTGCCTTGATCACGCGGATTCCGCTGATGTTCTCCCGCATAATCTGCACGACGCCGTCCACGGACTGCGATACTTTTGTATAAAGCGGAATTCCCTTTTTCGACACCCGGTAGACGACAACGGACAGCAGCGGCAGTGTCCCGACAAGCACCAGTGTCAGAACCGGCTCCAGCGTGAAGGTGATGACAACGCCCCCGATCAGAATGATCGGCGCGCGCACGCCGATTCGCTGCACCCGCCCGATCATGGAATGCACATTGTAGCTGTCCGAGGTCAGGCGGGACACGAGCGACGGGATCCCGAACCTGTCCGTCTGCGTGCCGGACAGATACATTATTTTTTCAAACAGGTCATGGCGCACGACCTCGATCATGTCCCTCGCCACGCGCGAGGCCATGCGGTTTGCCTTGATGTTGAGCAGTCTTGCGGCAATCGCGAACGCTGCCATGACAAGCCCCCACAGCAGCACATACGATGTCCTGCCCAGAGGCACAACGCTGTCGAGTATGTAGGCAAGCACCCAGGGCAGCCCGAGATCAGCGAAGGTGCCGAGCACCTTTATAATAAAACCGGCCAGCATGCCGGCGCGGTGCGGCTTCAGGTATTTTAAAATCATTTTCATACACGGCAGCTTCCTTTCCCGGCTGTAAAAAACGAACAGAACGGCAGCACCGCATTTCTGCGGTTCTGCCATTCCTTTCTGCTCCTGATGGTCCCCGTCCGCGCCTACTGGATTACGCGCGCCTTGAGGACGCCTTCAATTTTATTCAGTCTGTCCACAAGCTCCGCCGGCACCCTCGCGCAGATATCCAGCATCGTGTAGGCGTAATTGCCGCGGCTCTTGTTCGCCATGTTCTCGATATTGATGCCCTCCGACGAAAATACTCCAGTAAACTGCGTCAGCATGTTCGGGATATTTTTATGGCATACGCACACACGCGCCTCGGTCTGGCACCGGCCGGCATCGATCGCCGGATAATTTACGGAATTGGTGATGTTGCCGTTCTCGATAAAATCCACAATCTGATTGACTGCCATCACCGCGCAGTTGTCCTCGGACTCCTCGGTCGATGCGCCGAGATGCGGGAACGCGATGACGTTGCTTTGATTGGCGATGAGCTTTGTCGGGAAATCGGTCACATACCGGGCCACCTTGCCGGAGGCAAGCGCCTCTGCCATGTCCTCCTCATTGACAAGCAGATCCCGCGAAAAATTCAGGATCACAACGCCGTCCTTCATCATCGACAGCGACGCCTTGTTGAACATGCCCTTCGTGTCGTCCACAAGCGGCACATGCACCGTAATATAATCGCACTCGGCAAAAATCTCGGAATTCGACTTGACGATCCGCACATTGCGCGACAGATTCAGCGCATTGGCCACGGAGAGGAACGGATCACAACCGATTACCTCCATGCCGAGGTGCGTCGCCGCATTCGCGATCGGCACGCCGATCGCCCCGAGTCCGATCACACCGAGCTTCTTGCCCTTGATCTCCGTGCCCGCAAATTTGGACTTTGCCTTCTCCATCGTCTTGCCGATGGCCTCGTCGTCCTTATTCGCCTCGACCCATGCCATCCCACCGCGGAGATCGCGGGCTGCGAGCAGCATTCCGGCGATCGCGAGCTCCTTCACGCCGTTTGCGTTCGCTCCCGGCGTATTGAACACAACGATGCCCTGATCCGCACATTTGTCGACCGGGATGTTATTGTAGCCGGCGCCCGCCCTGGCCACTGCGAGCAGTCCCTTCGGCAGCTCCAGCTCGTGCATGGCGGCGCTGCGCACAAGCACTGCGTCCGCCTCCGCCAGATTGTCCGTCGTGCCGAAGGTATCCGGCAAAAGCTTCATTCCGACCTTGGAAATCGGATTCAGGCAATTTACTTTTATCATACAAACCTCGCTCTCTGCTATTTGTTCTCAGCCTCAAACTTTTTCATAAATTCGACAAGCTTCTCGACGCCCTCGATCGGCATGGCGTTGTAGATGCTGGCGCGCATTCCGCCGACCGTCCTGTGCCCCTTGAGATTTTCGAAGCCGGCCGCCTTGGCCTCCTTCACGAATTTCGCGTCAAGCTCCTCGCTGCCGGTGACGAACGGCACATTCATGAGCGAGCGGTCCTTCTTCTCCACCGTGCCCTTAAAAAGGCTGCTCCCGTCCAGAAAATCATAGAGAACCTTCGCCTTTTTCTCATTGTATTCCTTCATGGCCGCCAGTCCGCCCTGCTTCTTCAGCCACTGGAATACCTTGCCGCAGATATAGATGCCGTAGGCCGGCGGCGTGTTGTACATGGAGCCGTTGTCGGCGTGAATCTTGTATTTCAGCATGGTCGGCGTGCCAGGCAGCGTATCCTCGGTGATAAGATCCTCCCGGATAATGCAGATCACAACGCCCGCCGGCCCGATGTTCTTCTGAACGCCGCCGTAGATCACGCCGTATTTCGTGACGTCCACCGGCTCCGACAAAAAGCAGGAGGAGACGTCCGCCACAAGCGTTTTCCCCTTGGTGTCCGGCAGCTGCCAGAACTTCGTCCCGTAAATCGTATTGTTTTCGCAGATATATACATAGTCGGCGTCCTCCGGGATCGGGAGATCCGAGCAGTCCGGGATATAGGAAAAGGTTTTGTCCGCGGAGGAGGCCACGGCAACCGCCTCGCCGTAAATTGCCGCCTCCTGGTACGCCTTCTTCGCCCACTGGCCCGTGATGATGTACGCCGCCTTCCGGTTTTTCATCAGGTTCATCGGAATCATGGCGAACTGCTGGGATGCGCCGCCTTGCAGAAACAGAACCTTATAATTATCCGGAATGTTCATAAGCTCGCGCAAATCCTTCTCTGCCGTCCCGATAATCTCCTCGTACGCCTTCGAGCGGTGGCTCATCTCCATGACTGACATGCCGGTTCCTCTGTAATCCAGCATTTCCTCCGCCGCTTCCTTCAACACCTCCTCCGGCAGCACTGCCGGACCTGCAGAAAAGTTATACACTCTTCCCATGCTATGTAATCCTCCTTTTTCCGAATCATGCAAAAATCAGCAAAGCATTGCGTTGTCACTTTAATACGTCAGATTATAAGTCCGGCCCTCCGCCCTGTCAACCTTTTTTCTCGCTTTCCCTGGAAATTCTCAGGAATTCATTCCTGATTTCCTGCACTGTGGAAAGGCGAAGCTCTTCCAGCCGGATCTCCTGCGCCTCCCCGCGCTCCTTCGCGATTGTATAGCTCTTCCGCCACTCGGCCGGCTTTGAGATAAAGGTCATCAGATATTCCTGACAAAACACCTTCGTCCGATCCTGCCCCGCAAATTTCGGGTTCAGCGTTGCCTTTAATGCGCACGCTTCCAGCATTGTTCCAAAGGTGTCGTAAACGTCCAGCCTATTCATTTCCATTTCAGCTTCCCTCTGCTGCCCGTTCGCCGAATACTCCTTCGCCCGCTGCTGCATAAGATTTTTCTGTTCGCGGAAATACCGCTGCATGTCTGCTTTCAGTTGTTCAATATCCATCTGACAGAATACCTTTCCCTCTGTTTCCCGCAGAGATTATTCCCCGCAGAGATATTTCTCAATGTTTTCCAGCGCTCTTTCCTCGTCCGTACCGTTCACGGTCACCACGATTTCCCTGCCCGACGGCAGCGCAAGACTCATCATGCCCATAATGCTCTTCGCGTTGACCTTTTTGTCCTCGCACTCCACATAGACACTGCTCTCATACTGGCTCGCAACCTGCACCAGCAGAGCGATCGGTCTCGCCTCAAGGCCCTCCGGCAGCTTAATTTCGATCCTCTTTGAAATCATGTTCCATCCTCCTTCATTCCCCTTAACTCATCGGCAATGCTGCTCATCTTCTTCAGGCGGTGATTCACTCCCGATTTCCCAAGCGGACCGCTCATCATCTACCCGAGCTCCTTCAGCGA
>CAMWWR010000221.1 GCA_947178045.1 uncultured Clostridia bacterium | reverse complement strand
CTATATATCTGAGGCGAATGAGCTACACCCGATATTATTGTTACGAAACATTATAATGCCTATTCGAAAAAAAGAAAAGTAAAATTTTATGAAATAAGTGGCAAGCATGGCTTTTTGGTGTATAATAAAGCAATACGCTGTCGAGGCCCCGTATGCTCTTGAGGAAGAAATAAGGGTGAAAGGAAATGCGCGTTCAGCACGGAAGCCAGCGCGCTGTACAGCACAGATTACCTGTTGATCGAAATGCCGTCTGTGCGGCGGAATGTGAGGAAATATGACAGAGCTTCTGGTCAGACTATTTATAAGCAATAAGGATGAGGTTCAGGATTCGAAGGTGAGGACCGCTTATGGCGTATTGGCCAGCATTGTCGGAATCTGCCTGAATATTGTATTGTTCGCCGTGAAGCTGACGGCGGGCCTGCTTTTGAACAGTATTTCCGTTATGGCGGATGCGTTCAACAATCTTTCGGATGCGGCCTCGTCCGTCATCAGCTTTGTGGGGGTCAAGCTTGCCGGCAGGCCGGCGGACGCGGAGCATCCGTTCGGGCATGGCAGATACGAATACATCGCCGCGCTCGCCGTCTCGTTTCTCGTGCTCCAGGTCGGCCTTTCCTGCCTCAAAAGCGCCGTCGGCAAGATTTTCCGCCCGGAGAGGGTCGAGTTTCAGCCAGTGATCATCCTTGTACTTGCCGTCACCATACTGCTGAAGCTCTGGCTTGCATTCTTCAACCGGAAGCTCGGAAGGCGTATTAATTCCAAGGTAATGCAGGCGACGGCTGCGGATGCGACGGGCGATGTGCTTGTGACCGGGGCGACGGTGCTGTCCCTGATTATCGGGAAATATTCCGGGCTCGCGGTGGACGGCTATATGGGTGCGGTCGTATCCGTGGTGGTGGTGGCCGCCGGCATCGGCATCGCGAAGGATACGCTGAAGCCGCTGCTGGGCGAGGCGGTCACACCCGAGGTGTATGAGCTGCTGACGAAAAAGGTGGAGAGCTACGACGGGATTCTGGGCACGCACGACCTCATTGTGCATAACTATGGGCCGACGCATTCGATGGCGACCATCCACGCCGAGGTGCCGAACGACGTCGGGATCGAGACGGCGCACGCGCTGATTGACCGGATCGAGCGAGAGACGCTGCACGACCTGGATATTTTTCTCGTGATTCACATGGACCCGGTCGAGGTGCGGGACAAAGCCGTCGGGGCGTGCAAGCTCAGAGTGGCGGAGCTTGTGTGCGAGCTGGAGCCGGCGGCGTCCATTCATGATTTCCGTATGGTAAAAGGGGAAAAACGGATTACCCTGATCTTCGATCTTGTCGTGCCGTACTCCTACGAGCCGGAGAGCGAGCGGGAGCTGCTGGAGCGTGTGTCCGCGCGGCTGGAGCAGGAGGACCCGAGATACGAATGCGTTATCAATATTGAAAACAGCTTTGTCCGCGCAGAGAATTGAGTGCGGGCAGGGTAGATTCTGCCTGGGAAAGAGCGGTCTGACGCCGGAAAGGGAAACGATGAGGATACGGGAGAAAGTAAAGGAATACTGGGGGATATTCAGGGCGGATATTTATGTCGGCGAGCGCAAAAAGCAGAATCTCAGGACGATTCAGGCGGCTGCGCTGCTTCTTGTCGCTATAAGCCTGCTTATGACGAGCGTCAATCTGGTTCAGGGCTACTATGTGATGATGTTTTCCACCCTTCTGCTGGCGGTCGTATTCGGTATTGCTTATGCGGCGTGCCGCAGAGCGCGGAGCCGCAGGATTCCGATCCTGATTTGCGGGGGTGCGATCCTCGGGATATTTACGATGTATACGCTCCAGGGCGGCAACGACGGCTTTGCGACCCTGTGGACGGTGCTTGTGCCGATGCTTTCCATGGTTATCGTGGGGGTGCAGGAGGGGATCAGCTTCAGCCTGTATTTTCAGCTTCTCTATATTATTCTGTTTTGGACGCCGCTCAGGAGCTATGTGGCAGCGTATTATACAGAAACCTTTATGAACCGCTTCCCGGTGCTGTATTTCTGCGCCTTTGCGGTGAGCAGCGTCGCGATGCTGCTCTATAAAAAACAGCAGATGGCAATGGACAATTATCAGAAGAATCTGGAAAAGGCGGTAAAGGACGAGCGGGAGCGGGTGACACAGATATCTCTGCAGGCGATCGAGGCGATCAGTAAAACGGTGGATGCGAAAGATAAGTACACGGAGGAGCATTCCAGCAGGGTTGCGGAGTATTCGTGCATGATTGCGAGGGAGCTCGGCTGGGAGGAGGAGCAGATCCGGGAGCTGAGAAACAGCGCCCTGCTGCACGATATCGGAAAGATCGGAATCCGGGATGCCGTTCTGAACAAGCCCGGCCGGCTTGACGATGAGGAGTACCGGCTGATGAAATCGCACACGGTGATCGGCGGGGATATTCTGGACGAGCTGAGCTTTCTGAAAAACGGCGGCGACGGCGCGAGATATCACCACGAGCGCTATGACGGGAAGGGCTATCCCGCGGGGCTTAAGGGGGAGGAGATCCCGGCGGTGGCGAGGCTGATCTGCATCGCGGACACCTTCGACGCGATGAATTCCAACCGGATATATCGAAAAAAATGTGATCCGGAATACATACGCAGCGAAATACGGAAGGGCAGCGGAAGCCAGTTCGATCCGGAAATGACGGAGGCCTTTCTGCGGGTGATTGAAAAGGAACAGCTTTTAGCGTGACGGGCGGCGGGTTATTGCACAAGAGAAATGGGGAAATTTTCTAAAATTTAATTTAAAAATAAATATTGAAAAAATGCTTGCAATTTACGGAGTCCTGTATTATAATATCATTCGTGGTTGGGAATGCTAAAGACCACGGATGAATTATTGGGCTATCGCCAAACGGTAAGGCACTGGATTCTGATTCCAGCAGTTCAAGGTTCGAATCCTTGTAGCCCAGCGAGTATCCCGGGAGCGGGGCAAATAGGAGAAGGCACAATACAGATTGCGTATTGTGCCTTTTTTTATGCGCACGCCGATGCAGAGGAATTATGCCGCTAAAGCGGCACATCGGCGGCGCAGGCGAGCAGGAGAGAAGAAATCTTCCCTGTTCGATTGCGCACGCCCGTAAATGCGCGTGAACGCGCATGAGGAAAACAGTCGCTTGCAGCGACATGCGGTTCGTGCTATACTGTTGGTGAAATCAGGTAATCACGTTCGAAGCGCTTCGGCGCGGAAATGAGGAAAGTATGATTGGTTCTGCAGTGAAAAAAATCGGGCGCAGAGTCAGAAAATTTAAGAAAAAATTAAAGCTGCTGCGCGCGAAGATCAGGCACGTCAGCCTCAATTCCCTGTATATCCGGTGTCTGAAAAACAAGCCGCTGCGCGAAAACGCGGTGCTGCTCGAGTCGAAGGGCGGCCTGGATATGGGGGGGAATATTTTCTATCTGCTGAAGGAGCTGACCTCCGGCAGCTATAAGGATTTTGAAATCTATCTTGCGGTACACCGGAGAAAGCGGCAGACATTCCAGGACATGTTTGAGCGGTACGGGATCGCAGGGGTCCAAATGATTGAGACGAACGGGCGGGATTACTACCGCCTGCTTGCCACGGCGAAATATCTGTTCAACGATACAACCTTCCCGGCGTGGTTTATTAAGCGGGAGGGGCAGGTCTATCTGAATACCTGGCACGGTACGCCGTTCAAAATGATGGGGCGCGACGTCTGGAACCGCGCCTATGCGATCGGCAACGTGCAGCGAAATTTTCTGCTGGCGGACTATCTGCTCTACCCGAACGACTACATGAAGGAAAAAATGCTGTCCAGCTATATGCTGAATAATCTCTGGCGGGGGGCCGCGATGCTCGAGGGCTATCCGAGAAACAGCATCTTCTTCCGGCCGGAGAGGGGCAGGCAGGTAAAGGAGGAGCTCGGACTGGCGGACAAGCGGCTGATTCTTTATATGCCGACCTGGCGCGGCGTTATGACAAATAAAAAATCCGATGTGCAGATGGAGGCGGCCTATTGCTATTTCACCCTGCTGGACGAGCTGCTGACGGACGACGAGATCTTTTTTGTCAAATTCCATATTTTTACCGCGAAAAAATTCAAGTTTGAGGAATACCGGCATATCCGGCCGTTCCCGGAGGAATTTGAGACATACGATTTCCTGAACGCGGCGGATGTGCTTGTGACGGATTACTCGAGCGTTTTCTATGATTTTGCAAATTCGGGGAAAAAGATCGTTCTGTTTACCTACGACAGAGACGAATATCTGGACGAGCGCGGGCTCTATGTGCCGATCGACAGTCTGCCGTTCCCGCAGGCCTCGAATGCGGAGGAGCTTATCCGGGAAATCCGCTCGCCGAAGGCCTACGACGATACGGAGTTTCGGAGCGTTTACTGCAAATATGACAATGCGGATGCGGCACGGCGGATTCTCTGCCATGTGCTGAAGGGCGTGAATTGCTGTCTCACTGAGGGGCCAACGCCGAATGGAAAGGAAAATGTTGTAATTTACTGCGCAAACCTCGGGCGGA
>CAMWWR010000220.1 GCA_947178045.1 uncultured Clostridia bacterium | reverse complement strand
AAACTGCTTGCATAATTAAGGCACAGGGGTGATAATGGAGATCGTTAATAATATAAAGAGCATCGTTAAAATTTGGAAAAGATAGCGGGGGACCGCGGAATAAGCGGTTTTGCGGGAAATGCTGAGGCCTGCTGCGGGAGCAGCGGACGGGAAGAAAATATAAAAAATCAGGAAGAGAGAAGAGCATAAAAACGCAAAAAATGGGAAGTAAGAAAAATGTAAAGAAAAAGTAAGAAAAAAGTAAGAAAGCAGAGAAGGAAAAAGAAAGAAAGCAGTAAGAAAGCGAAGAAGGAAAAAGCAAGAGCTATAGAAAGGACAGGAAAAGTAACGACTGAAAAAACAAGAATCGGGAAAATAAGAGCAAGAAGAAACAAAGGAAGGAAAAAGCAGAAAAAGGCGCTAAAAAGCAGGAGGGGATAAAAGAAAATCTTCCCGCCCGGAAGTAAATTCACAAAGCAGTTTACCAGCCTTGTCTACCAGGTTGTTCACCGATATTGCCTGTCGAGCCGTATACTGATATTATCTGCCGAGCTGCTCACCGATACTGTCTGCCGAGCTGCTCCGCGAGGCGTGCGAGCAGCAGCAGTGCGTCGGCCTTCAGTGCCTGGTTGGCATAGAAGCCCTCGGACGCGTACTGCTCTGCGTTTTTGGCATGGCTGATTGCGCCTGCAAGGTCGTTTTTTGCCTCGCAGCGCAGAGCGCATTCGTAGGAAGCACGGGCCAGATACGCCGACTTTTCATCGTAGAGCGCATCCCCGGTATCCGGGAACGGGTTGGAGACGAGCAGGAGAATGCCCTCGTAGTCCTGCTCGGCGGCGCGTGATTTGAGCGTGAGGAGCTGGCCGGACAGAGAGGCGTCGGTCAGCTCGGAGACGGAAGGACGAGGAAGCTCTGCCGTTTCCCTTTCCTCGGCCAGCAGGGAGGAGAGCGGGAGCTCGAGGACGGATGCCAGATAGGCGAGCGTCTTCATGGAAGGCATGGCTGTGCCGCTTTCGATCTGGCTGAGCATGTTGCGGGTGATAAAGTTTCCCACCACCTCTGACTGTGTCAGTTTTTTCGAAAGACGTGCTTCTTTAATTTTATGCCCCAGTGCTCTCGCGTCCATGTCAGCCTCCGTTCCGGACAATATATGCCGCAAAACCAACCAATCAATATACCACTATAATCAGAAGACTAATATACTGCAAAACCAGCAGATCAATATGCTGCTAAATTGAAAGACCAGTATGCCGCTAAATCAACAGACCAGTAAACGTAAATAGAATTTACATACATCCTAGCATAATCACCGAAAATGTCAAGCATATTTTGAAAAAAGTGCAATTTATCTCAGAATTCTTAGAAAATGCTTAAATTGTTTTTAACGCCTTGACATGGAATGAAGTTGATGCTATGATGATGGTAAATAAAATTTACATGAAGGGAGTGGTTGTATGGCGGAATGGTGGAACGGGCTGTCTCCGGTGCTGCAGGTGCTGTACTGCATCGCGATTCCGTCCACGCTGTTGCTGGTTATCCAGACGATCCTGACGCTGATCGGCTTTGGAGAGGGCGGCGCGGGTGTCAATCCGTCGGATACCTCAGGGCTTGATCTCGATATGAATAGCGCGGATGTTTCCGTGGATGCGGGAGTGGATGTCGATGTCGATATGGACGGGGCGGACGGCATCGATTCGGATTTCGGTACGCTGAGGCTGTTTACCTTTCAGGGGATCATTGCGTTTTTTACGACCTTTGCCTGGATGACGATCTGCCTGGTCAGAGGCGAGATGCAGATTATGCCGGCGCTGCTGCTCGGCGGGCTCTGCGGCGTCATTATCATGTATGTGGTTGCGAAGCTGCTGCAATGGTCGGCAAAGCTGGCGGAGAATGGAACCTTTAACATAAAGGGAACGATCGGAGAGAACGCCCAGGTATATGTGCCGATTCCGGCGGCAGGCGAGAGCGGCGGAAAGGTGACGCTCACGATGCCGAGCGGCTTTGTGGAGCTGAACGCAATCACGGAGGAGGCGGAGGCGATATCGGCGGGCGCCGTGGTCCGTGTGACGGATGTGGTCGGTGATACAGTGATTGTGGAGCGCATGTAAAATGAGCTTCCAAATATATGTGGGAAAGGGGTATAAATGATGGAACCATTGATTGTAGTGTGTGTGGTTGTGCTGGTGTTGTTCGCGGCGATTGCGGGGATTTTGTCCAGATACCGCAAATGTCCGTCGGACAAGGTCATGGTTATTTACGGTAAGGTCGGCACGGATCATGACGGGCAGGCGCGCAGTGCGAAATGTATTCACGGCGGCGCGGCGTTCGTGGTGCCGGTGCTCCAGTCATTCCAGTATCTGGATCTGACGCCGATTTCCATCAACGTCGATCTGCGTAATGCGCTGTCCAAGCAGAACATCCGTGTTGACGTGCCGTCCCGGTTTACGGTCGGCATCTCGACGGAGCCGGGCGTGATGCAGAATGCGGCGGAGCGCCTGCTCGGATTGAAGCTCAATGAGATCCAGGAGCTGGCGAAGGATATTATTTTCGGTCAGCTGCGTCTCGTCATTGCGACGATGGAGATCGAGGAGATCAATACGGACCGCGATAAATTTCTTCTTGCGGTATCAAAGAATGTGGAGATCGAGCTGAAGAAAATCGGCCTGCGCCTGATCAACGTAAACGTGACGGATATCACGGATGAGTCCGGGTATATCGAGGCGCTGGGCAAGGAAGCGGCCGCGAAGGCGATCAACGACGCGAAGAAGAACGTGGCGGAGAAGGATCGTGATGGTGAGATCGGTAAGGCGCTGGCGCAGAAGGATCAGCGTATCCAGGTGGCGGCGGCGAATGCGAGCGCCATCCAGGGCGAGAACGACGCAAAGATCGAGGTAGCGCAGTCCGAGGCAAACCGCCGTGAGAAGGAAGCGGATGCCCTGCGCATTGCGACGGCGGCAGAGGCGGTACAGGCGGCCCGCGCGAAGCAGGAAGCCTACGTTGCACAGCAGGAGGCGGAAAATACCCGTGCTCAGCTGGAAAAGGCGACGCAGCAGGCGGATGTCATCGTCAAGGCGCAGATCCAGAAGGAGCAGGCGGAGATCGCTGCCGAGGCGGAGGCCGAGGTAATGCGGCGCAAGGCACGAGGCGAGGCGGATGCAATTTACGCGAAGAAGTCGGCCGAGGCAAGGGGCGCGCAGGAGATTCTCGAGAAGCAGGCGGAAGGTATGCGCAAGCTGGTCGAGGCGGCGGGCGGCAATTCGGACGATGCCGTGAAGCTCATTGTGGCGGATAAGCTTGAGGAGCTGGTTCGCATTCAGGTTGAGGCAATCAAGGGCGTCAAGATCGACAAGGTTACTGTATGGGACGGCGGCAGCAAGAGCGACGGGAAAACGGCGACAGCGGATTTCCTGTCCGGAATGATGAAATCGGTTCCGCCGCTGAACGAGCTGTTCAGGCAGGCGGGCATGGAGCTTCCGGGATTGCTTGGAAAGGAGCATGAAGCGGAGACGACGGGAGCAGCAGAGCTGCCTACGGAGAATGACAGGTAGGAACGGACAGCTTTTTATAAACAACAGGGTGGAAGAGTATTGATATAACGCATGAAAACCGTCGGGGGAGGAGCATTGCATCGGCAATGTGTCCTCCCTCGAATTGTGCGCGGCTTTTTGGCTTCAATAAAAATGCGGAAACTCAAGGTTTCAAAGCATGGATATTTGTGATATAATTTATCATAAGGCTTTGTTCACTTTCTATATTTTTACCGGACGGCTCGGGGTGTGTTTGAAATATCAATCCGGCGGAAATAATTTTTCAGACATGCTATGATAAAGAGCCGGCAGGGAGGATGAATTATGAAGCGCAATGCGGTTGTTGGGATCGGAATACAGAGCTTTGAGAAAATTCGCGAGCGGGAAGCCTTTTATATTGATAAAACAGGCTTTATCAGGGAGTGGTGGGAGGATGCAGCAGATGTCACCCTGATTATGCGTCCGCGAAGGTTCGGAAAAACGCTGAATCTGGATATGCTGAACTGTTTCTTCTCAAACAGATATGCGAACAGAGGAGATTTGTTCGAGGGCCTTTCCATCTGGGAGGAAGAAAAATACCGGGAGCTGCAGGGAACATACCCTGTCATTTTCCTTAGTTTTGCGCAGATAAAGTCAGGGAAGACCGAAGAAATAAAAGCGGTGCTGAAAGGGATTATTTCCGGCTGTTACGACAATTACGCGTATATTATGGATTCGGATATCTTTCTGAAAAATGAGAAGGAGAGGTTTTTTGCAGTAAAGCCCTCTATGTCGGATGTAACAGCCTTTAGTGCCATTAATACTCTCTGCGGTTATCTGGAACGATATTACGGCAAAAAGCCGATCGTGCTTTTGGATGAATATGATACGCCGATGCAGGAGGCCTGGCTATCCGGAAACTGGGAGGAAGCAGTGGCTTTTTTCCGGAGCTTTTTTAACGCGACATTTAAGACAAATCCCGCAATGTACCGTGCGGTAATCACGGGAATCACAAGGATCTCGAAGGAGGCCGTTTTTTCTGCC
>CAMWWR010000219.1 GCA_947178045.1 uncultured Clostridia bacterium | reverse complement strand
TACAAGTTAGGATGCGGGGGTATGGGCATTTGGGTAAAAGAGACAGACCCAGCCCTGCTTCATGTCGTCGCTGCGCCATTCATCCGTGATAATATCCGCAAGAATCCGTCCGCCCGCATAGAAAAATCCGATCTCCGACGCAGAATAGGTCAGATAGGCAATTCCGTCATGGTAAAGAATCCGTCCGAGCTGCTTCCCGGTCTGCGATGTGACAATCACTTTTTGCATTTGTTGTCCTCCTGGTCATAATTATGCCGCTGTTCAATGGAATAATGTGAAGTTTCTTCCGGGGAAACGCTGATTAAATCAGCATTTCCCTGAGTTTCTTCCGCTCAGCAATATACAGGCTCCTTCCACAAGCCGGGCAGTGTACAGGTTTCTCCGGCCCTCAGTTCAACCTCCACGCTGCTCCACGCTCTGCCGCCAAGCAGTGTTTTGCAAGCCTCACCCGCCGGACCGGACGCCCCGTCCCCGGCCGCTTCCGTTTCCTCGTACAGGATCCTCGTGCGCAGAGCCACTTTTGCCCGCAGCTTACACGATGTCAGCCGTCCATTCTTCCACGCGAGATCAATCTCTGCGCCGCCGCGCACACAGAGCCCCCTGACACTGCCCTCGCTCCATTCCTCCGGCAGCGCCGGGAGCAGTACGATGCGCTCTGCCGTGCTCTGTACAAGCATCTCCGCGATGCCCGCCGCCGCGCCGAAATTGCCGTCGATCTGGAACGGAGGATGGTTGTCAAACAGGTTTGGCAATGTGGAACGTTCATAGAGCGCCAGAAGGTTTTCGTAGGCCTTCTGCCCGTCCCAGAGCTTCGCGTAATGGTTGATGATCCAGGCGCGGCTCCAGCCCGTATGTCCGCCGCCGTGGGACAGCCTGCCCTCGAGCGTCACGCGCGCCGCTTCCGCGAGCTCCGGCGTGCCGTCCGTCGTAATCTGGCAGGACGGATGCAGGCCGTACAAATGGGAAATATGGCGGTGCCCCGGCTCGGCCTCCCCGTACTCCTTCTCCCATTCCAGAATCTGCCCCCGGCTCCCGATCTGTGTCGGCACAAGGCGGCTGCGCGCATCGGCAAACTGCTCCGTCAGTTCATCCTCAATTCCAAGCACCTTTGCCGCTTCGATGCACTGAGTGAACAGGTCGCGCAGGATCTGGTTGTCCATTGTAACGCCCATACCGCTCGCGCCGCGCACACCGCTCGGCAGAATGTAGGTATTCTCCGGGGAAACCGACGGGCAGGTCTTGAGATAGCCGTCATGCTCGATCAGGAAATCAAGGAAAAACTCCGCCGCCTCCCGCATGATCGGATAGCTTTCGCGCAGAAAATCAATATCCTTCGTGTACTCGTAGTGCATCCACTGATGCGTGCACAGCCATGCCGCGCCCATCACCCAGTACGAGCCCGGCACCCAGAGATCCTGCACGGCGGTATCGCCCCAGATATCCGTATTGTGATGTGCCACAAAGCCGCGGCAGCCATACATTTTCCGGGCGGTCTGTCTGCCGTTCGGCACCATTCTCCGGATCAGCTCGAACAGCGGCAGATGGCATTCGGACAGGTTGCAGCTCTCCGCCGGCCAGTAATTCATTTCCGTGTTGATATTGATCGTATATTTACTGTCCCATGGCGGAAGCATGTCCTTGTTCCAGATGCCCTGCAGCGTCGCCGGAAGAGTTCCCGGGCGGCTGCACGCGATCAGCAGGTAACGCCCGAAATTAAAATACAGCTCCGTCAGTCCCGTATCTCGCCGGTCAGCAGCCTTTAAGCGCCGGTCGGTCGGCAGACAGTCAAAATCGCTGTCCGCACGGGAAGCGCGTTCCTCCGGACCAGAAATTTTATCCGCGCAGGAAGTGCATTCTTCCGGGCCGAAAGCCTTCCCCGCGCCAAGCTCAAGCTTGACCCGGTCAAACAGGCTCCGGTAATCCGCAATATGCCTTTCCTTCAGCTCTTCGTAGGAATGCTCCGCCGCGGCCGCGAGCTTTGCAAAAACAGCCTCCTTCAGATTTTCATACCGGAAGGTCGTGCCCGCCGAAAAATACAGCGTAATTTTTTTCGCGCCGCGTATCACAAGGCGTTCCCCGATCACCTCGCAGGAGCCGCCCTCAACACTGCCGCGCAGCATCATGCACAGCTCAAGGCCGTCTCCGCCGAGCTTCGCGCCGAGCATAATCGTATCGTCCGCATATTTCCCCGCATAGTCGTAAAGTTTATGTCTCGTCAGCAGCGGCGTCAGGTTCAACCCCTCCGGCGTGTCCGTCTCAAACCGCATCACGATCACATCGTCCGCCGCGCTCGCAAAGGTTTCCCGCCGATGCTGCGCACCGTTTCTGCAAAAGGTCACTGTATGTACTGCATCCGCAAGCTCAAGCGCACGGCAGTAATCCGCCGCCTCACCCTCCAGCCCGCCGAAATACAGATGAATATCGCCGAGCGTCTGGTATGGCCTCTGTCCCTGCGGCGTGCCGGAAAGCGCGTTGACCATAAGCTCCTCCGCCTCCGGAATTTTGCCGTCGATAATATATTGCCGGATTTTCGGCAGATTTTTCAGCGCATCCGGGTTGTTGCGGTCCATCGGTCCCCCATACCACACGCTGTCCTCATTGACCTGCAGATGCTCCTCCTGCACGCCGCCGAAAATCATTGCCCCCAGCCTGCCGTTCCCGATCGGCAGCGCCTCGTTCCAGTCCCAGGTCGGCGCCTGATACCAAAGTCTTGTGTTCATACCTGTATTCCCCATTTCATCGCTTTTTTGCCCCTGCTTTTCTTCTGACATAGCTATCTTCCGCCGGAGCCCTTCTTTTTCATTTTATCTCATACTGTCCTAAATGTCCATGTCAATTCTCTCTCGGGCAGGGCACACCGTCTGTCCGGACAGCCTTTCACGTCACAGCTTCAGCACGCCAAGATGCTCCAGCAGAATCTTCAGCCCAAGCAGGATCAGGATCGAGCCTCCCAAAAGCTCTGCTTTTTTCTTATATTTTGTGCCAAACAAATTGCCGATCTTAACGCCGGCGGCCGACATCACAAAGGTCGTCAGGCCGATCACGGAAACCGAGACGGGTACGTTTTGATTCAGAAAAGCAAAGGTTATGCCCACTGCCAGCGCATCGATGCTGGTCGCCACCGCCATCAGAAAC
This sequence comes from uncultured Clostridia bacterium, assembly GCA_947178045.1. Classification (GTDB taxonomy): domain Bacteria; phylum Bacillota; class Clostridia; order Lachnospirales; family Lachnospiraceae; genus RGIG4057. Next base: position 1,405 of record CAMWWR010000219.1, on the reverse strand, counting down.
ATCGTCCTGACGTCCAGATCGGCATTCGCCTTCTCCTCCTCTCCTGACAGAGCCTCGCGTATCATATTGCCTCCGATGAGCGCAAGCAGCACAAAGGCAATCCAGTGATCGACCGCAACGATTTTATCCGCGAACTGAATGCCTAGAGTGTACCCAATCACCGGCATCAGCGCCTGAAAACCGCCGAACCACAGACCGACAATAACCGCGCTCTTCCAGGTCATTTTTTTCATCGCAAGCCCCTTGCAGACAGACACCGCAAAGGCATCCATCGACAGACCGATCGCCAGAACAAAAATTGTAGCCAGTTCATTTAAAGACATAAGTATTCCTCCATTTCGCCGCAGGATTTTTTGGAGCCTTTGCAGCTTCTCCGGCTTCCCTGCAAATTTTTGTCGTCCACCATTTTCCAAAGCTTCTGCAGATCAAAGAAAAAACTCACAGACAAAACCCGCAAATTCCAATATGCGTAATCCCGTCTGTGAGTCTCATTCATTAAGGCATGCCAGATTTGCATCATTATGTTGACAATGCCGCAGGAATCCTGCGAATTACTCCCCCACCTGCCATATTTCTTTGTAAAATTATATGTTGTTTTAGTTTACAATATGTTCCGTGTTTTGTCAAGGGACCGGCAAAATACAAACACGGTCCGAAGCGTGCAAACCTGCCCAAAATACGAAAGAACATGCTCAAAGCAGGCAGCTCCGAATTTTTCCCATCGAAAAACCGCCCATAACAGGCGGTTTTTCGATGCATGGTATTCGAATGTTAGACGCTGGCAAAATTAATAGTATACGGAACTGCTCTCTCCGTTCCTCTCCAAAAGGACATTCTTGTCCTCATCCTGGAGCGATATGATGGCATAGGCACGATAATAGTATCCGTGATCAACCGGCCAGGTACGGGTATAGTACCCATGTGCCGGGCTGGACGTCTCCCTGTGGATTGACTCTCCGAGAATGATCCAGTTGCCGTCCCTGAGCTGCTCAAGCCGTATGGTGACCTGAACCTGCGGGGCGTTGCTGAACACTGTTGTAACAGAAGCTGTCGCTTCCCCCGTTGAGGGATCAACATAAACAGAAGGATGTATCATAATAACACTCGGACTTCCTGCCAGTACCTCCGCGGAGTCAATCTGCTCTTCTCCTGTCGGAACCGCTGTCTTCTCATCCGCTGAAGATATCTGCATCTCTTCCGGGGAAATCTGTTCCTCATCCGGAACGACCGGAATCTCCTCTGAAACAACCTGATCCTCTTCCACAACGATCGGAACCTCATCCGAAGCAGCCTGCTCCTCCTCAGGAACGACCGAAACTTCATCCGAAGCATCCTGCCCCTCCTCAGGAAATGTCTATTATACACATCTGACGCTGCCGACGACTCCTTACGTGTAGATCTCGGT
>CAMWWR010000218.1 GCA_947178045.1 uncultured Clostridia bacterium | reverse complement strand
CTTAAAAAGGTTCTCTTAGTCGGCGGTTCCACCAGAATCCCGGCCGTACAGGAGAAGGTAAAGCAGTTGACCGGACATGACCCGTCCAAGACTTTGAACCCGGATGAGTGCGTGGCAATCGGTGCTTCCATCCAGGGCGGCAAGCTCGCGGGCGATGCGGGGGCAGGCGACATCCTGCTGCTTGACGTAACGCCGCTCTCCCTTTCCATCGAGACAATGGGTGGTGTTGCGACCCGCTTAATCGAGAGAAATACGACGATTCCGACAAGAAAGAGCCAAGTATTCTCGACCGCTGCGGACAATCAGGAAGCAGTGGATATCAATGTTGTACAGGGCGAGCGCCAGTTTGCAAGGGACAACAAGAGCCTTGGCCAATTCCGTCTGGATGGTATTCCGCCGGCAAGAAGAGGCGTTCCGCAGATCGAGGTTACGTTTGACATTGATGCAAACGGCATCGTAAATGTTTCCGCAAAGGATCTCGGCACGGGCAGGGAACAGCACATCACGATCACCGCGGGCTCCAACCTTTCCGACGCCGACATCGAGAAGGCAGTCAAGGAGGCGGCAGAATACGAGGCGCAGGACAAGAAGCGCAAGGAGGCCGTTGAGGCGCGCAACGACGCAGACTCCATGGTATTCCAGACCGAGAAGGCACTCTCCGAGGTGGGCGACAAGATCAGCGAGTCCGACCGCTCTGCGGTGGAGGCCGATCTGGCTCATCTGAAAGAGCTGGTTGAGAAGTCGAACCCTGAGGTAATGTCCGACGGCGAGGTCGAGGACATCAAGGCTGCAAGAGAGAAGCTGATGAATTCCGCGCAGGCATTGTTCCAGAAGGTCTATGAGCAGGCGCAGGGCGCGGCGGGCGCACAGGGCGCAGGTCCGGATATGGGCGGTGCAGGTTTTGGCGGCGCGCAGGGCGCAGGTCCGGCGGACGATGTGGTAGACGGGGATTACCGTGAAGTATAAATGAGAAAAGGGCGGGAGCCTGACGGAGAGGCGGTTCGTCCACATAATTATCACCCGGGTGTGGGAGAAAATTCCGCATCCGGGTTTTAAAAGGCGGTCTTTTGCGGCGGCCTTTTTGGCCTTACAGAAAAATGGCGCATGGCAATTTGCAGCGCGGAATTTCGCAGAGCGGAATTCATTTCAGAAGGGGAGGATCGTATGGCAGAGAGCAAGAGGGATTATTACGAGGTGCTCGGCGTGAGTAAGGGCGCTTCGGACGATGAGATAAAAAAAGCCTACCGGCAGCTGGCGAAAAAATATCATCCGGATATGAATCCGGGTGACAAGGAAGCGGAAGCCAAATTTAAGGAGGCCTCAGAGGCTTACGCGATCCTGAGCGACGCGGACAAGAGGCGCCAGTACGATCAGTTCGGGCACGCCGCGTTCGAGCAGGGCGGCGGAGGCGGAGGCGGTTTTGATTTCAATATGGGGGATATGGGCGATATCTTCGGCGATATCTTCGGCGATCTGTTCGGCGGCGGAAGGCGTCAGCAGCGCGCGAGCAACGGGCCGATGAAGGGAGCGAATCTGCGCACCGGCATCCGGATCACCTTCGAGGAGGCGGTGTTCGGCACGGAGAAGGAGCTTGAGTTGAATCTGAAGGATCCGTGCGAGAAATGCCACGGAACCGGCGCGAAGCCGGGCACCTCGTCCGAATCCTGCAAAAAGTGCGGGGGCACCGGTCAGGTGGCCGTCACCCAGCAGTCGTTGTTCGGTGTTGTCAGACGGGTTCAGACCTGTCCGGACTGCAACGGCTCCGGAAAAATCATACGCGACAAATGTCCGGACTGCTACGGCTCCGGATTTATCACAAAGAAAAAGAAGATTCAGGTTTCCGTGCCGGCGGGCATTGACGACGGTCAGAGCATCCGGATCCGCGAGAAGGGGGAGCCGGGCATCAACGGTGGAGAGAGGGGCGATCTGCTCGTCGAGGTGGCGGTCAGCAGCCATCCGATCTTTCAGCGGGAGGGCTTTGATATTTACTCCTCCGCGCCGCTTCCGTTCACGACCGCGGCGCTCGGCGGCGATGTGCGCATAACGACGGTGGACGGCGACGTGCTCTATACGGTAAAGCCGGGGACACAGACTGACACGAAGGTGCGGCTGCGCAACAAGGGTGTGCCGAGCCTTCGCAATAAGCAGGTGAGGGGCGACCACTATGTCAATCTGATCGTACAGGTGCCGACGAAGCTGACGAACGAGCAGAAGGACCTGATCAAAAAGCTGGATGATTCGTTTAACGGCAAAGCGCCGGAAGCCGAGGAGAGCAGCCCGAAGGAAAAGAAAAAATCCTTTTTCAAAAAATGACCAGCGGCGTCTGCGGTGACCGGGCATGATTGGAGCAGTCGGTCTGCAATGGAAGGGAGAAGACTGCGCCCGGGGTGACGGAGGATAATTACAGCCCTAATGGAGGAATAAATGAAATGGAATAAGCTTACGATCGAGACGACGACACAGGCCGTTGATCATATCAGCGGGCTTCTGGCGGAGCTTGGCATCGAGGGAATCGAGATCGAGGATAATGTGCCGCTCTCCGAGGAGGACCGGCAGAAAATGTTTATCGACATTCTTCCGGAGCTTCCGGAGGACGACGGCTCGGCTCGGGTCAGCTGCTATCTGGAGCTTGACCGGAGCCTCGAGGATATTTCGGCCAAGATCGGAGTGGGTCTGGAGGAGCTGAGGCAGTATGTGGATATCGGAAGCGGCAGGATCACGCTCGGACAGACCGAGGATAAGGACTGGATCAACAACTGGAAGCAGTTTTTCAAGCCGTTCCGCGTGGATGATACCATCGTGATCAAGCCGACCTGGGAAAAGCTTGACGATACAGGGGAGAATGACCTTGTCATCGAGATCGATCCCGGCACGGCGTTCGGGACGGGGGCGCATGAGACGACCAGACTGTGTATAGGCAATTTGAAAAAGTACCTGCGGCCGGGCGATGCGCTGCTCGACGTCGGCTGCGGGAGCGGCATCCTGTCCATTATCGGAAAGAAGCTCGGCGCGTCCTGCGTGGTCGGCACGGATATTGACGCAAACGCGGTGGAGACGGCCAGAGAAAATATCGGAATAAACGGACTTGATGTGTATACGTCTGCGGCTCAGGGTGTGCTTGACCGGAGGGAAGGCACGGTGGAGACGGTCTGCGGAAACGTTATCGACAATGCGGAATTCCGCGGCAGAATCGGTCTGGGCTGTTATAATATTGTTGTGGCGAATATTCTTGCGGACGTTATTATACCGCTGTCTCAGGTTGTGGCGGAGCTGATGGCTCCGGATGCGCTCTTTATCAGCTCCGGCATTATTGACACAAAAGCGGAGGAGGTGCGCGGGGCGCTGGATGCCAACGGCTTTGAGATCGTTGAGCGCACGGTGATGAAGGACTGGGTTTCCTTCGTGGCAAGGCGCAGGGCCTGAGAGGCTGAGGAAAACGAAGGAGAAGAGAGAAATGCCCGGCGGACGGCAAAAAGGGCTGCGCGGGCATTCTTTTTATGCGCACACCTGCATGAGGCATGCAGGCGTTTACAGCGACATGCGGGTGGCACGGATGAGCAGGGAAGAGAGAACTTTTCCTGCTCGATTGCGCATACCCGTAAATATGCAGGAATACATAAGAGCCTCCGTCCTGCAGGGACGGCGGGACGGAGGCGGAGGAAACAGGGCAGGGGAACAAAAATTGGCACCGGCAGGGCATGAAGAAAGGTGGGCTCAAAAACGGAGAGGAGCAGGAGCGGGCGAACAAGCTGTGACAGCTGTGCAAATTACCGGTACGATGAGGAATATGAATATTATGTATGTGAGGTCAATCTTGATGAGGACGAAATGAGCCGGTTTCTGCGCGGCTCGGTCGAGAGCTGTCCGTATTACCGGCGGGACGATGAGTATGCGGTGGTGAGAAAGCAGATATAAAGCCGCAGGAAACAAAAGTGGAACAGGGAGGACGCAGTAAGGCGAGGGCAGTTATAAAGCGGGCCATGAAAGAAGGAAGTGAATGAAAGAGCAATACGAAAATGAGACTTTCGGCAGAGTGAAGGAGGACGAGAAGGAGGTTGTCCTGGCGATCTACCGTGCAATGGTGGGAACACCCGGCTGTACATGGAGCATAGAGTATCCGGATCAGAAAGATATTGAATCGGATCTGGCAAAGGGGGCGCTTTACTGCATGCGCGGACCGGAAGGAAAAATACGCGGGCTGATTTCCGTCGATGACGATGAAGTATGCGCCGCCCTGCCGCAGTGGAGCCGGACGGCGAAAAAGCCGGCGGAGCTTGCCAGACTTGCCGTGATTTCGGAATATCAGAACCGCGGACTTGCGCGCCGGCTGATTTTATCTATGACGGAAATCCTGAAACAGCAGGGCTGTGATGTGGTGCGCTACCTTGTGAGTCCGGGGAACAAAAAGGCACTCGCCTCCTATGCAAAGCTGGATTTTGAATATCGGGGCAAGACCTTTTTGTACGAGCAGGAATGGCGTAAATGAAGTCGAGAAAATTATAGGAAACCACCAATAAAAAAAATGATAGTAAAAATGCCAGGGTGAATTTAGAAAAAAATGGGGAAATTAAGCAAAAAAAAG
>CAMWWR010000217.1 GCA_947178045.1 uncultured Clostridia bacterium | reverse complement strand
ACAAAACCCCCCCCCCCCCCGTCTCCGGTCCCTTTCCCCTTTTTTTTTTTTTTTTTTTTATAAAACCACCCCCCCCCCCGCCCGCGGCGGCAGTCTGTGGGGCATCACATGGCGGGCGCAGGATCTGTACAAAAAGCTCTGCTACGCGAACGAGTTTATTATATTTATGGAATATCCGGATGCGGTGAGTCATGGGGAAAAGCTGCCGAGGAGCGGGGAGCACACGATCGAATTCCGGAATGTCAGCTTTACCTATCCGGGCAGCCAGGTGTCGGTGCTGAAGAACATCAGTGTTGTGCTGCACCCGGGCGAGCACGTTTCCATCGTGGGGCTGAACGGCGCGGGCAAGACGACCTTTATCAAGCTGCTCTGCCGTCTCTATGACCCGACCGAGGGGGAGATTCTGCTGGACGGTGTGGATATCCGCGAGATTGTGTATGAGGAATATGTAAAGCTTCTCGCGGTCGTATTTCAGGATTTTCAGCTTTTTGCGTTTACGGCGCGCGAGAATGTAACGCTGGCGGAGAGCTTTGCGAAGGCGGAGGACATGCGCAAAAACGAGGAGAAGCTGGCGAAGGATTACGAGAAAGGAAAGCTGCATTTGTGGGAGGAGGTCGCTGACGGTGACCGGACGGCTGCAAAGGAACAGAATCCTGCACAGGAGAAGAACCACAATTTTGAGCAGGTCATCGAGCAGACCGGGCTTACAAAGACGCTTGCCGACCTGAAATACGGGGCGGATACCTACATCATGAAGAGCTTTGACAACGAGGGCTGTGAAATGTCGGGCGGGCAGCAGCAGAAGCTGGCGATTGCGCGCGCGCTCTACAAGAATGCGCCGGTCGTTATTCTTGACGAGCCGACCGCGGCGCTTGACCCGATCGCCGAGTACGAGATCTACCGCCAGTTCCATTCGCTGGTCGGCGGAAGAACGGCCATCTACATTTCGCACCGTCTCTCCTCCTGCCAGTTCTGTGATATCATCTATGTTTTCGTGGACGGCGAGATCCGGGAGAGAGGAACGCACGAGGAGCTCGTGGGGCTTGCGGACGGACATTATGCAAAGATGTTCGAGGCGCAGGCGCAGTATTACCGATAAACGCTTGCATCTAAATTTTTTGATAACTTATCCAGGCAGGGCCGGGCATGAAAACATGCCTGGCCCAATCCGTTGTGCGCCCGGCGGCGCACTTTATGGACAGTTCCTTACTGCAGTACGCGTGCAAGCACGGAATCCTCCTCCACGACGCGTTTCGCGGCCTCGCGGTAAGTCTCCTCGTGCAGGTATGTATGCCGGTGCGGCTTGATGGAAGGAGCCATGTCGATCGCCCGGATAAAATCCGATTTTTTCATGCCGAGCGATGCGCTGTAATCCCAGAAGCCCGTTTCCGTGAGCACGGTGTTGACGCGTTTCTGGCGGTGGTCATGCACGATGCTCATAATGTAGGTGGCGACGCCGACCTGTATGCCGTGTAGCTGAGGCAGCTCGAGAAGCTTGTCGAGGGCGTGTGAGATCAGGTGCTCGCTGCCGCTGGTCGGGGCGCTGCTGCCCGCAATCTCATTTGCAATGCCGCTCATAGCGAGCGAGTCGAGCAGCTCCTTCAGGAAAAGCTCGTCCTTGATGCTCTGATACGGCGTGCGCACAAAGCTGTTGACTGCCTTTTTGGCGATCATCACGGCAAAGTCGTTCAGCTGCGAATACCCGAGCTCTGCCTCATACACCCAGTCGTAGATGGCCGTGATCTTGGAAACCATGTCGCCGATACCGGAATAGATGAATTTTTCCGGCGCGGTGCGTATTACCTCCGTGTCCACAATAATGCCGCAGGCAAGCCTTGCCGGCACGGAGGTCCGTCTGCCCTCTACGATAAGCGACGCGCTCGCACTGGAAAAGCCGTCGCTGGAGCTGGAGGTCGGCACGCTGATGAACGGGAGATTTTTCAGGAAGGCGGCATATTTCCCGGCGTCGATGACCTTGCCCCCGCCGATGGAGATCACGGCCTGCGTTTTGGAAGGCAGGGAAAAGGCCATGCCGATGATATCATCGATATCGATGGTATCGATCTCGCGGTACTCGAGCACATGGATCCCGGACTGCTTCAGGGATTCCATCACCCGGCCTCCGAACAGGTCAATCAGCCCGTTCCCGAAATAGATAACAACCTGTTCAAAGGCAGCCTCCTTCATATAGCTGCCGATGCTGTCGAGCGCGCCGTTCCCGATTTTCAAAATGGACGGAATTTCTATACTGCTTGCGTTTTTCAATGGTCAGTCCTCCTTGGATTATGATAGATTTTTTTGGAACTCTGTTTTTTAAATTTTTGTATTTCCATACTATCATAATTTGCGCTGCTTTTCAACCGGGGACTGCGGCGTTTGGCTCCTGCAGGTAATTCTGCGCTGCCCGGCCGATCCTATCTGCTCCAGGAAATGTCGTAATAACCGGTGATTGTTTTATCGTCGGACTGAAACATAAAATAGTAATATTTTGCCGGATTGCCGACAAAATCCTTTTCTGTCTCCGTTTCCGAATCGCACATCCAGTTTTGGACGACCTCGCCGCTTTCGCACTCGATCATGGAAACGGATATCGGTGCGCTGAGTTCGGAAAACGACAGAAAAATATGCCCGTCAGAATTGACACCGTAGTATTCGTTGTGCGTGTAAATGCGGTCATATTCGGACAATGCCGCTACACTGCGGCCTCGCACTTCCAATCGCCCAAGATCAACAAAATGGACAGGGCTGTACTCGTCCCCCGGCTGCTCCTCAAGGACATGCACGACAGCATTCGGATCCATTGTGGGAACCCGTTCGTCGCCGAGCTCGTAGATGATGAGGGGACGGTCGTACGGGTCGTCTGCGGCGGACGGCGTTGGCTCTTCCTTGCCGTTCTCCTCCGGATTTTGTGTGCTGGCGAAGCCCGAAAGATGCGGAACCGCAGTCAGGGCGGCAAGCGCGGTAATGGCTATCGCCATTGTGAAGCCGATTTTTTTCTTCATGAAAAATTCCTCCTTTAAGCTTTTTTGCAGGCCTCAGGGCCAAAACATCAATGATTTTCAATCATCGACTGTATATATTGTAGCAGGAGGAAGGCCCGGGAACTTTAACATGGTCTTGTTTAATTCCTAAGAAAATCTTGATTTTTTCTGAAAAATAATGCGCTTGGTTTTTTTGAAATCTGATTTTCACCGTTGATCGGTATTTTACGGTTCCGGCGGGCGGTCTGCACAGAGGGTCTGCGCTGCGGACTCTTTCCCGGGCAGCGTTACAGAAAATGAGGTTATGCCGTTTTCGCTGAGAGCAGAGATCGTCCCGCCGTGCGCTGTGACAATTTCCTTTGCGATCGCCAGCCCCAGGCCGGCACCACCCGTGTTTGAGGCGCGCGCCTCGTCCAGGCGAAAAAATTTTTCGAAAATTGCCGACAGCCTTTCCGGCGGAATGGTATCGCCCCTGTTCTGGAAGGTAACCGTTACTGCGCCGCTTTCTTCCGAGGCGGCAATCCGAATTTCGGTATCGCGGCGGCTGTAGGCAACGGCATTTTTCAGAATATTGCTGAAAACACGCGCGAGCTTTTCCGGGTCGCCGTATATTGTTAAATTCTCGTCCGCCTCCAGTACGGTGATATTGCCGTTGGCGGATAGAGCAGATGAAAGCTCATCGGTCAGCTGTACAAGCATGTAATACAAATCAATGGTTTCTTCCTTCAGGCTGATCTTCTGCAGACTGCAGCGTGTAATTTCAAAAAATTCATTTACCATTTTTTCCAGGCGAAGAGCTTTATCGAAGGTGATATGCAAATATTTTGCCCTTTGCCCGGCGGGCATGTCCGGAGCCTCCTCCAAAAGACTGAGATAACCGATCACGGAGGTAAGCGGGGTGCGGATATCATGCGCCAGATACAGGACGAGATCATCTTTTCGCTGCTCTGACAGCGCAGCCTCCATAGTATGCTGCTTCAGGATCTGCCGCACGGAATTTAATTTGTGCTCGACAGACCGCATTTCCGGCGGCATTTTTATTTCGTCCTTCTCCGTCAGCAGGGCGTCAATCCCCTGACTGATAAGGACGAAATATCGGATAAAGCGGTTCAGAGTAAGCCGAAGCAGCATAAAAAACAGAAGAATAATGGCGATCAGTTCCAGAAGATCCGCATGGCTGCGGATGGTCTGCTCATACAGGTGAACCGCGACGGGGTAGCTGATATGCAGACGGCTCTGAAACAGGGAGACGATCCACTCGGCGCAGCGGCTGCTCCAGAATAACCGGTGCAGGAAAATTGCGATGAGAAAGGCGATCATCAGTGTGCTGCAAAGCTGAAGAAGCAATTTGGATTTCAGTTTTGAATAATCCTGCTTGTTTTGACGGACTGCGGTACGGTCGTCTGGATTGGAAACAGGAGAATTCGGAAGTTCGTTATTTCTGCGGATGCCGTTTTCTCCGGCGTTTTTTGATTGTATGCTTTTCAATTTTAGCCTCCATGCTGTGCCTGTTTTGTACCTTGATTATTCCCGCTAATTTTTCAATTTTCTATCCCACTCCCAATATCGTATTGATATACTTCGGAGTATCGAGCGTGTCTACCAT
>CAMWWR010000216.1 GCA_947178045.1 uncultured Clostridia bacterium | reverse complement strand
TTCCTTAATCTGGTGCTGCAGCTTTTCAATAATGGCCCTGCCGCAGTGAATTGCCGCTACATAGAGCACCCAGCGCTTTTTCGCCTCCGCGCCGGCCGCCAACCATTTGTCAAAAAGCTCATTCACATACACGGCAAGCTCCGACGCGTCCAGGCTCTTTGCAAGAAACGCCGCATTTGTGCTTACGCCGCAGCCGTCCATGCAGCTGTAGCACAGAAGAATTGCCTGCAAATATTCCTCGTCCGCCTCCGTGCGTCCGTCCTCCACCGTATGTACTGCCGAAAACGGCGTCTCGTACGCCCAGGCAAGCCCGCGCTTCTTTCCGCCCTTATGTAAATCCTTCACCAGCTCCGCCCGTGAAAGCTTCGGCACACCCGGCGCATCTGCCGCGCCGTTTTCAGCGCCGTCCGTTACCTTGCCCAATATGTTCCCCAAAAGCTCCTTGATCTTCGCGTTCTTTTCCTTCTCAAACGCCTGTGCAAAAAATTCGCGGAAATCCGCGCCCGACTCCTGCCATGCGGCAAGCACCCTGACGGCAATCTCCTTCTCCGCCTCCTTTTTCGCCGAGAGAAGTCCCTTGATTTCCTCCTCCCAGTCCCTCTGCGCACACAGAATATCAAAAAGCTCCTGCCTGACTATTTTCGCGGAATCCTGCGAATAAGCAAGAATTTCCTTCTTGTTTTCCTGTACATTCCGACGCATCACCCGGAGGGCAAAATAGCGCCCAAATGCTTCCGCTCCCGCAAACGCCGCAAGCATGTCCTCCCGCCGCTCTTTCAAATACCCCGCAAAGACCGGCACGGCCGCCTCCAGAAAGGTATCCTGCAATTTCTGAACAAACAGCCGGTCATAAATCATAAAAATCCCGGAAAGCTGATAGGAAAGCCCGACTCCCTCCGCCGTAAAATCTGCAAAAATCTTCTCCACTCTGCCCGGTTCAATTTCCTCCCGGCGTTTCCCCGGATCAAGAATCGCATTCCGGAAAAAATATGCCGCCTGCTGCAGCAGCATATATGCCTCGCAGCGCCGGAAAAATTCCTCATCCTCATATATTTTCATATAGTCCGCAAGCTGCATCCATTCGCGCCCGCCAGCATAAGAAAACGCCTGCTTCCATTCGCCCGTGTAAGGGTAGAGCGTCTCCACCGGGCTTTCTCCGCGCAGATAAGCGTTCGACGCATCCCTGTGCTGATCTGCCGGAACAATACCCGCAATCAGTTTTTCTTTGTCCGGATTGTTCCCCTGTTTTGCGCGCAGCTGCTTCTCATGCATGATTTTCTTATATAATGCAGAATCCTGCTGCTTGATTACCAGAAGCATTCTGCCGCTGTGCTCGACATCCATGTGTTTCATCAGCTTCAGATAGCACTCCTGGTGGTCGGCGAGCTGCGTTCTCATAATTCCGATAAAATTCCTCTCAACCGCCCAACGCAGATAGGCCTCGGTATCGATCCCGAACTCCTCGTCGTACTTCCCGCCCTTTTCACTGATAGCGATGGAAAGCCCTGAGCTCATGTCGCTCATTGCATCCAGGGTTTTCCTTAAATCAATGGCAAGGCAGAATTTCACAATATTTTTCAGCTTATCCGAAAGCATGTAATTCCAATAGGAAAATCCTACTGTCAGCCTCCGCAGATGCTCCCCGACAATTGGAGCCGTCCCCGTGAGCGTCAAAAGCTTCTCCGGCATTCTGCCGTTTGCCGCATCGTCCTCAAGCTCCTGCAGGGCCGCCTCCGTCACCGTCTGGCCCGCGCATCCGAAATATAGCTGCGCAAAGCTTTCAACGGCAATTTTCTCGTAAGCAGCAAGCAACGGGAGGTCTTCCGGCTCCACCTCTGTGCAGGGCTGCAGCAGATTGCTGTCCTTCGCCCCTTGAGCATGCTGCTGCGCATCCTCCTCTCTCGCCTTTAAATACGGCTTCCGGTTCTGGTATTCCACCCGAAAATAGTGTGCGAGCAGAAGAAACCTTCCGCTGTTCTCACTGCCCTTCATATATTCAAGTGCCCGCCGAATCGTTTTTGTACTGTGCTTCGCCACATCGAACACTGTCGCTACCGACCAGGAGTTCGGATAAGGCCCTGCATCGACCTTTTCGCTGTACACCGCCGCCAGCTTTGCCAGATCCATCTGCGACTCCCTCGCCAGCAATTCCAGATCACCCGTCGTAAACATCCTGCGGCAGGTGGACTGTCCTCTGGCAAACACCAGCAAAAACAGCCTTGCGAGCTCCTCCATGCGTTTTTTGCGAACCAGATCTCTTGCCAGCTTCATTACCGGGTCGGGCGTGACCGCGGACAAATCCCGGAACGCAATCAGGTCCGGCGCTTCCTGCCCCGCTTCCCCGTTAAAAAATGTCTCCGCCGCACACTTTTCGTCCGGCGACAGCCCCAGCAAATCAAATACCTCGTTCAGCTTCTCTCCCTCTTCGCCCCGCGGATTTCTCATTGTTTTTTCCCTCCTTCATAATTTGTCTTAGGAAGCGCTGATTAAATCATTACTTCCTTAAAGCCCCAATGCAAATATTTTTCTTACCTCCAGAAAATTCCCGGTATGCTTTGCGCCAGCCACCATCCTGCCGCAAAAGATACCGCATTCGCCGTCAGCGCATACAGCAGTATTTTCCAGATTCGCTGCGGCTTTTCGCTGAACCGCCGCAGCAGAAAGCAGTATGTATTGCTTTCTATCAAAAGCACAAGAAATTCCCCCGCAAAATAGGCGAGGACGAACCACAAGGAGCCGGACGTATAATTTACAACATTCAGCCATACATTCAGCGTCACCTGGGTAATCACATTGACCACTGCCAGAAAAATAAGCTGCCGCTTCTCCCGATACCCAAAGAGCAGCGCAACCGCAAGCTCCAGTAAAATGGTCAAAAGAATGCGCACCGCGAGGGAAATAATTTCCCAGGTATAATCATAGCATTTTTTCGCGGTCAGCACCGGATTGCCCTCAAGCCCCGACAAATCCACAGTATAGTAACTGTCAAAAGCATACTGCGTGTAAACCGGGCTGACATAAAACCGGTTGCTCTCCGGAAAATACAGCAGGATTTTGTAGGTGGACGGCGGGCGGTAAACCCAGTCCAGGCGATTGTTTTCAGAACAGTGCCACCATTCCTGCAAAAAGTAAAAACCATCCGCATCCTCATATTCGACAAATGCCTTCCAGATTTCATACTCCCCCTGATAGCGGGCATTCTGATCATTCCCGTCCCATACGGAGGATGGGCCGGTGGACGAATATTCCGATAACAGCGTGCCGTAATAATCCTTGCCCTCGATCCCGGTAAACGTGATCTGCACGGACGGCTTCGGGCCAATATCGGCAGAAACAGTGACCGTCGGGGACAGCAATACGGCGATACACGCCAGAATAAGAACCAATACTCTTTTTCGATACATTTTTACCTCCATGCGGAGCGTTTTTGTCAGTCCGCAATTTTTCCCTTATGCCCGGCGGGCAATTGCGGCCTCCAAAAGCCTCCGGAGCTGCATGTTCTCTTCTTTCTCCAATGCCTGTGCAAACAATTCCCGGTAATCTGCTCCGGACTTCTGCCAAAAAGCAAGTACATCGACGGCAAGCCTCCGCGTCGCATTCTTTTTCGACGCCAGCAGCTCCTTCACATCCTCTTCCCAATCCGTCCGAAAACGCAGAATATCAAACAGCTCCCCCTGTATCATCCTGGCGCCGTCCTCCACGAATGCAAGGATTTCCTTTTTGTTCTCCTGCACGTTCTGCGAAAGCACATCCAGAACAAACAGCCGGTCGTCCAAATCGCTTCCGGCAAGCGCTTCTGCCACGTCCTTCCCCCAATCCGGCTGATCAGAGAGGATATCAAACAGCATTTCCCTGATTTCTTCCGTTTGATCTGCCAGGTACGCAAGAATTTCTTTCTTATTCTTCTCCGCCTCCTGCGAGAACACTTCCAGACCGAACAGCCGTCCCCGCACATCGCTTTCGGCAAACGCCTGAACCGTCTCCTCGCGCTGGTTCTTTAAATACTGGCAAAAAATCTTTATCACGGTCGTGCGAAATGCCCCTGCCTTCCTGTTCTCCAACGGTTTTCCTTCATCGGACATCTTCAAATCCTGTTCCAGCATGATCTCACCGGAAAGCAGGTGGGTAGCATCAAGCCCTTCGTATGCAAAGTTCTGAAATAATTCTGTCACCTTTTCCTTGTTGAGCTGCGCCATACCGCCTTCCGGGTAATCCATCACATCAAACCACAGCAAATACCAGCTTCCCCGGCGCAGCAGCATATAGGTCTGGAAGCGGCGGTAAAATGCCTCGTCCAGACTGTTTTTACCGCATTCCTCTATCGCTTTCCTTTCCTTCTCGCCGCCGTAATAGCTATTACTCCCCTGTTTTTCGGCAAATGGGTACAGGGTATCCACTGTCGTATCCCCGCGCAAATATGCTTTAATAACCGCAGCATCCTCACCATTCCGAACCAGTTTGTTCAGCAATTTCTCCATTTCGTTGCGGTTGCCATGTTGCCTCCTCTTTTCCAGAAGCGCTCTGTACAGGGACGGATTTTTCTCCTCGATTACGGCAAACAGCTTATCCGCCGTCCCACGCTCTGCTTCCTCCATCACCCCGACATATGC
>CAMWWR010000215.1 GCA_947178045.1 uncultured Clostridia bacterium | reverse complement strand
AACGCCGTCGGTCGCTGCCACAACAAGAATAGCGCCGTCCAGCTGCGCAGCACCAGTGATCATGTTCTTTACATAATCGGCATGGCCTGGGCAGTCAACGTGTGCGTAATGTCTCTTCTCGGTCTCATACTCAACGTGAGCGGTAGAGATCGTGATACCTCTCTCTCTCTCCTCCGGAGCCTTGTCAATCTGATCGAAGGCTACGGCCTCACCGGTACCAAGTCTTGCGTTCAAAGTTTTCGTAATAGCTGCGGTTAATGTCGTCTTGCCATGGTCAACGTGACCGATCGTACCGATGTTGCAATGCGGCTTGGATCTCTCAAATTTAGCTTTAGCCATTTTAATGTCCTCCTTTTATTTTGCGCCTTATGCGCGACATTCTGTTTTTAACCCCTCCGGGGATAAACATACTTTTTTGTGCGGCTTCCCGCCCCAAAGCAGCTGCCCGAAGCGGAAAAGCCTACTATACTCTCATTATATTTCAAATCAGAGATATTTTCAAGCAAAATTTTCTTCTGTTACACTATTTTCCCTTGCTCGAAAGGACCTTATCCTGCACGTTCTTCGGAACCTGCTCATAGCTGGAGAAGAACATGGAATAAGCGCCGCGTCCCTGCGTCTTCGAGCGCAGCGTCGTGGAATAGCCGAACATCTCAGCCAGCGGCACAAAACCGCGGATCAGCTTGCTTCCGTTGATGTCCTCGGTGCCCTCGATGCGGCCGCGGCGGGAGCTGATATCGCCGATGACATCGCCCATGTAGTCCTCCGGAACCGTAACCTCGACTCTCATGATCGGCTCGAGCAGCACAGGAGCTGCCTTCTGCATCGCCTCCTTGAGCGCCATGGAGCCGGCGATCTTGAACGCCATTTCGTTCGAGTCGACCTCATGGTAGGAGCCGTCGTAGCAGTTTGCGTGAACACCGAGCACCGGATAGCCTCCGAGCACGCCGCACTTCATCGCATCCTCGATACCTGCCTGAACAGCCGGGATATATTCCTTTGGAATGGAGCCGCCGACAACGGTGCTCTCAAACTCGAAGGTCTTCTCCCCGTTGACATCCATCGGCGAGAAGATAACCTTGCAGTGACCGTACTGACCGCGTCCACCGGACTGCTTCGCATACTTGGAATCGATGTTGACCTCCTTCGTGATGCCCTCCTTGTAGGCAACCTGAGGAGCGCCGACATTGGCCTCCACCTTGAACTCTCTCAGGAGACGGTCCACGATAATTTCCAGATGCAGCTCGCCCATACCTGCGATAATCGTCTGTCCGGTCTCCTCGTTCGTCGAAACACGGAACGTCGGATCCTCCTCCGCAAGCTTTGCAAGAGCCTCGCCCATCTTGTCCTGGCCGGCCTTCGTCTTCGGCTCGATGGCCACGTCAATAACCGGCTCCGGGAATTCCATGGACTCCAGGATAACCGGATGCTTTTCGTCGCAGATCGTATCGCCGGTCGTCGTAAGCTTGAAACCTACAGCCGCAGCGATATCACCGGAATAAACCTTCTCGAGATCCTCTCTCTTGTTCGCATGCATCTGCAGAATGCGGCCTACGCGCTCCTTCTTGCCCTTCGTGGCATTCAGCACATAAGAGCCAGCGTTCATCGTGCCGGAATATACGCGGAAGAACGCGAGTTTTCCGACAAACGGGTCCGCCATAATCTTGAACGCGAGCGCGGAGAACGGTTCGTCGTCGGAAGACTTTCTGTGAACCTCGTTGCCGTCCTCGTCAACACCCTTGATATCCGGGATATCGGTCGGAGCCGGCATATAGTCGATAACTGCGTCCAGAAGCTTCTGAACACCCTTATTCTTATATGCGGAGCCGCAGCATACCGGGATGATCTCGCCGCTGATCGTCGCGGCGCGGAGCGCCTTCTTGAGCTGCTCAACCGAAGGAGTCTCGTCCTCGAGGAACATCGTCATGAGATCCTCGTCCGTCTCGCAGATTTTCTCCACGAGGTTCGCGCGGTAGGTCTCTGCCTCGTCCTTCATATCATCCGGAACATCCTTGATCTCGATCTGGTCGCCCTTATCGTCAAGATAATAGTACGCCTTCATCTCAAACAGATCAATGATTCCCTTAAAGGTATCCTCCTTGCCGATCGGAAGCTGCAGAGCCACCGGATTCTTGCCAAGGCGGGTCCTGATCATGTCGATTACGTTGTAAAAATTCGCACCGGAAATGTCCATCTTGTTGACAAACGCCATTCGCGGTACATTGTACTTGTCAGCCTGACGCCAAACCGTCTCGGACTGCGGCTCAACGCCGCCCTTCGCACAGAATACGCCGACAGCGCCGTCGAGCACGCGGAGCGAACGCTCAACCTCCACGGTGAAGTCTACATGGCCTGGAGTATCGATAATGTTGATACGATGCTCCGGTGCACCCTCAATCTTCTTGTGCATGTATTCCTGTGTCCAGTGACAGGTGGTCGCGGCTGATGTGATCGTGATACCTCTCTCCTGCTCCTGCTCCATCCAGTCCATGGTCGCAGTGCCCTCGTGGGTATCGCCGATTTTGTGATTAACGCCGGTATAGTATAAGATACGCTCGGTCAGAGTGGTCTTACCGGCATCGATATGGGCCATAATACCGATATTTCTTGTTCTCTCTAATGGATATTCTCTCTCAGCCAAGGATTTTTCCTCCTATCAAATGTTAAGAAAAGACCAATTACCAGCGATAAACATTACCAGCGGTAATGAGCAAATGCCTTGTTTGCATCCGCCATCTTGTGCATATCTTCTTTTCTCTTTACTGCATTACCAGTGTTGGCAGCTGCGTCGATAATCTCGCCTGCAAGTCTGTCCACCATGGTTTTCTCGCCCCTCTTGCGGGCGAACGTCGTCATCCAGCGCAGCGCCAGAGCCTGCCTTCTGTCCTGTCTTACCTCAATCGGAACCTGGTAGGTTGCGCCGCCGATACGGCGTGCCTTTACCTCGAGTACCGGCATGATATTGTTCAGCGCCTCCTCAAATACCTCCATCGGCTCCTTGCCGGTCTTCTCAGCGACCTGGCTGAATGCGCCGTATACGATTTTCTGGGCAATCCCCTTCTTGCCGTCCAGCATGATATTGTTCACCAGCTTGGTTACAATCTTGCTGTTGTAGATCGGATCTGCCAATACGTCTCTTTTCTGAATATGTCCTTTACGTGGCACGTTGCTTCCCTCCTTAATATCGGTCCGCGGTCACGGACCATTAATTCTACGGTACTCACATTACTGTGTTCATGCTTAGTTACTTCACTTCTATTCTCAAACCGCACTCGCAGCCATCGGGAAACGTGTTTGTCTCGGAAATGAAAAATCAACCCGGCATTTATGCAGTAAACTGTAATACAGCAGCTGCAGATTTAGTAATGGATGATTATTTTGCGTCCTTCGGTCTCTTTGCTCCGTACTTGGAACGGGCCTGCCTTCTCTTCGCGACACCCGCGGTATCGAGCGTACCTCTGACGATATGATATCTTGTACCCGGAAGGTCCTTAACACGGCCGCCGCGGATCAATACAACGCTGTGCTCCTGAAGGTTATGTCCCTCGCCCGGGATATAACTTGTCACTTCGATTCCATTGGAAAGGCGGACTCTGGCAATCTTTCTGAGTGCAGAGTTCGGCTTCTTCGGGCTCGCGGTTCTGACTGCGGTGCAGACTCCTCTCTTCTGCGGGGAGCTGGTGTTGATCGCTCTCTTGTTGAGGGAGTTGAAGCCCTTCAACAGTGCAGGAGCCGTAGCCTTCTTCTCGATGGTCTCTCTTCCCTTTCTTACCAACTGGTTAAATGTAGGCATGAATTTTCACCTCCTGATAAATTTTCATCCGCGCAGCGCAGATCGCGCAGGCGCGGGCTGTCCGTCCCGCAGGACGCCGCTCTTTTCCGGCGGCCGCCCCCCGCGGAGCATTCACGGACCGTGGCTGCTCATGCAGACTATGTCTGCTCCCGCCGTGCCTTTCCGGCACGGGAAAAACGCACATTTTATGCGCGCAGACTTGATTATACTTACGTTCCGGCGCATTGTCAAGGGCTTTTTACAGATTTCAGCGGCTTTTTCCGGGGATTTCGGCCCATGTTCGCGACTGTGTGGAAAGAAATTTGTACTCTTGAGTTCTTTCCGTATGTGCGCTATACTAAAATATAGCAGCACCACTGAGAAATCTTCGATTCCATACGGAGGTAATGATGAATACAGCAGCTTCTTCGAAAAAAAAATCAAAGTACATCGTCCTTGCGGCGGTCGCCTGCCTGCTCTTTTTCATTGCCGGTCTTCTGATCGGGCACTTTCTGCCCGGGAAAACGCCGGAAAACAGGCCCGCAGGAACGTTTCCATCCGGCCCGGCCGCCCCGCAGCTTTCCGGCGCTCCGGATGAGGCCTCTTCCGGGGACGGGAATACGGCCCCGGAAAACAGCGTGTCTCCCGCTCCATCGGGTGCGGAAGAGTCCTCCGACGGTCCGACTCCGGGCGCAGGCCCTGACACGTCCATGGGGGAAGAGCCTTCCGGCGAACCAACTTCGGACGTAGATCCTGACACGTCCACTGGGAAAGAGCCTTCCGGCGAACCAACTCCGGACGTAGATCCTGACACGTCCTCGGGTGAAGAACCTTCCGGC
>CAMWWR010000214.1 GCA_947178045.1 uncultured Clostridia bacterium | reverse complement strand
TAATCACATCCGCCACGCTGTTAATCAGCTTAATGACAGCCTTGGCACGGCGGTAGCCTGCGCTCGCCTTCGCGCCGAAGATGAAGGTTCTCGGATAAAATTCCATCTCCGGCTTCATCTTGAGCTCATTGTACAGATACATAATGTGCAGGATGTTCAGCAGCTGGCGCTTGTACTCATGCAGACGCTTTACCTGAACGTCGAAAATCGAACGCGGATCGACCTCGACCCCGTTGTGCTCCTTGATATATGCCGCCAGACGCACCTTGTTCTGGTACTTGATATTCATAAATTCCTGCTGGCACTTCTCGTCGTCCGCATATACGGCAAGCTTGTCGATATGCGGCAGGTTTGTAATCCAGTCGGAGCCGATTTTGTCCGTCACCCACTGCGCGAGCAGCGGATTGCCGTGCAGAAGGAAGCGCCTCTGCGTGATGCCGTTTGTCTTGTTGTTGAATTTCTCCGGCCACAGCTCGTAAAAATCATGCAGCTGCTCGTTCTTTAAAATCTCGGTGTGCAGCCTTGCAACGCCGTTGACGGAGAAGCTTGCCACAATCGCAAGATGAGCCATCTTTACCTGGCCGTCGTACACGATCGCCATCTTCTCGATCTTACGGTAGTCGTTCGGATACTTCGCCTGAATCAGAAGAATGAAGCGGCGGTTGATCTCCTCCACGATCTGGTAAATACGCGGGAGCAGGCGGGAGAACAGCTCCAACGGCCATTTTTCGAGCGCCTCGGACATGATCGTGTGGTTCGTGTACGCGCACGCTTTTGTCGTGACCGCCCACGCCTCGTCCCAGGTCAGATAATAATCGTCCATCAGGATGCGCATCAGCTCCGCCACGGTAAGCGTCGGGTGCGTGTCGTTCATCTGGAAGCATACCTTCTCGTAAAGCTTCCTCACATCGTCATGCTTTTCCATATATTTTTCAACCGCGCGCTGTATGCTTGCGGAAACGAAGAAATACTGCTGCTTTAAACGCAGCTCCTTACCTGCGTAATGATTGTCGTTCGGATAGAGCACCTCGCAGATCGTCCTTGCCAGATTCTCCTGCTCCACCGCCTTCTGGTAATCACCCTTATCAAAGGAATCGAGGTTGAACGTATTGATTGCCTCAGCATCCCAAATGCGCAGGGAATTAACCACGTTGTTGCCGTAACCAAGCACCGGAAGGTCGTACGGAACCGCCATAACGGACTGGTAATTTTCCTGAATAAAGCGCTCTCTGCCGTTCTCGTCGCGCATCATGCGGACGTAGCCGCCGAATTTGACTTCCTTCGCGTACTCGGCCCGCTTCATCTCAAACGGGTTACCGTTCTTCAGCCAGTTGTCCGGAACCTCCATCTGGAAACCGTTCTCGATTTTCTGCTCAAACATACCGTACTTGTAGCGGATGCCGCAGCCGTATGCCGGGTATCCAAGCGTGGAGAGGGAATCAAGGAAGCACGCCGCCAGTCTGCCGAGACCGCCGTTGCCAAGCCCCGCATCCGGCTCCTCGTCCTCGATTACATTCAAATCAAGCCCAAGCTCCTCCAACGCTTCGCGGATCTGCTTATCCGCGCCGAGATTGATCACATTGTTGCCAAGTGCGCGGCCCATCAGGAATTCCATCGACAGATAGTAGACGGTCTTCGCGTCCTCCTGCTCATACTTTTTGTGCGTCGCGATCCACATGTCAACGATGTAATCCTTGATTGCGTAAGCAACCGCCTGGAAAACCTGCTGCCCCGTCGCCTCCCCGATATCCTTGCGGAACAGCGCACGCAGATTCGACTTCACGTCCTTCTTAAATTCTTCCTTGTTGATTTCCATTGGTTCATTCCTCCTATTTTAAGTTCCGTATGTGCCCTGCCGATACCCATTGACCGTGAAGAAAGTTTCTGCTCGCACAGCTCCCGGAAGCTTTCTCCGGGTATCATCCGGGCACATACTGATTTTAAGTTCCGTATATGCCCTGCCAGACCAAATTCATGGCAGTGGAATTTCTGTCCGCGATTTGCATTTTGGCAGGTTCGCTCCCATAAATTCCACTGGGGTCTGTCCGGGCACATACTGATTTTAAGTTCCATATTACCCTGTTTGTTACACTTTTCTGACACCAAACGTGACGTCCTTGCCGTTTAAATTCCATTCCTTCACGAAGCTCTCCGGCGTGCCGTAAACAATTTCATCCGCCAGCACCACCTTCTTGATTTCTGCTTCATTTTTCTTCATGATCGCCTCAATCTCGGCATTTCCCGTCACATATACACAGATGTGATCCATTACCTCAAATCCGGCATCCTTGCGCATCGTCTGCAGCTTGCTGATGGTTTCACGCACATAGCCCTCCTCGATCAGCTCCGGGGTCAGGTTCGTGTCCAGCACGACGGTGTAGCCGCTGCCCTCATCCGTTACATAACCGTCCTTCTGTGCCGTCTCGATCAGCAGATCCTCCTGAGCAATGACCTCCTGCACGCCGCTGACATCCAGCGGCAGGCTTCCGGATGCGGAAAGCTGCGCCATCGCCTTTGCACCGTCCAGCGCGGCAAGCGCCTCCTTCAGTGCGTTCAAACGGCTGCCGAAGCGTTTCCCGAGTGTTTTTAACTGCGGTTTTAAGGTTTAGGAGATAAATCCGTCCACCCGATTGGTGAACACAATTTCCTTCACGTTCCGCTCAGCCGCAATAATCTCCGTGTAGAACTCGGACATTCCCTCGCACTCGCTGCCGGATTCCTCCGCGCCGTCCGTCTTCGTTTTTACATACATACGCGAAAGCGGCTGTCTCTGCTTGCAGTTTGCCGTATTGCGGCACGCGCGGCCGAGCACGACAATGTTCAGCACCGCGTCCATATCCTTCTCAAGCTCCGCATTGATCCACGCCTCATTGACCTCCGGGAAGTCGCACAGATGCACACTCTCCGGCGCGGCCTTGTCGATGCTGCACACAAGGTTGCGGTAGATTGCCTCCGTCATGAACGGAACCATCGGCGCAGCCGCCTTGCAAATTGTCACAAGCGCAGTGTAGAGCGTCATATAGGCATTGATCTTATCCTGCTCCATGCCCTTTGCCCAGAAGCGCTCGCGCCCGCGGCGCACATACCAGTTGCTCATCTCGTCGACAAAATCCTGCAAAGCTCTCGCCGTCTCCGGAATCCGGTAATTTGCCAGATGGTCGTCCACGGCCTTCACGGTGGAGGAAAGCCTTGAGAGCAGCCATTTATCCATAACCGCAAGCTTCTCAAAATCCAGTGTATATTTTGTCGCATCAAAATTATCAATATTCGCATACAGCACGAAAAACGCGTAGGTGTTCCAGAGCGTTCCCATAAATTTGCGCTGCCCCTCGACCAGCACCTTATCGTGGAAGCGGTTCGGCAGCCACGGCGCCGAATTGATGTAGAAATACCAGCGGATAGCATCCGCGCCGTACTTCTGAAGCGCATCGAACGGGTCGACCGCGTTCCCCTTGCTCTTGCTCATCTTCTGCCCGTTCTCGTCCTGCACAAGGCCGAGCACGATCACGTTCTCGTAAGGCGATTTGTTGAACAAAAGCGTTGAGATCGCCATCAGCGAGTGGAACCATCCTCTTGTCTGATCCACCGCCTCGGAGATGAACTGTGCCGGGAACTGCTGCTCGAACAGCTCCTTATTCTCAAACGGATAATGGTGCTGCGCAAACGGCATCGAGCCGGAATCAAACCAGCAGTCAATGACCTCCGGCACGCGCTTCATCACGCCTCCGCACTCCGGGCATTTCAGCGTGATCGCGTCGATATACGGGCGATGGAATTCGACGGTCTTCGCCTCCTCGTTGCCGCTCATTTCATAGAGCTCCTGACGGCTTCCGACGCAGTGCTGATGGCCGCACGCACACTCCCAGATATTAAGCGGCGTGCCCCAGTAGCGGTTGCGCGAGATCGCCCAGTCCTGGATGTTTTCCAGCCAGTTACCGAAACGCCCCTTGCCGATGGATTCCGGAATCCAGTTGACCGTGTCGTTGTTGCGCAGCAGATCGTCGCGCACCGCAGTCTCGCGGATATACCAGGATTCCCTCGCATAGTAGATCAGCGGTGTGTCGCAGCGCCAGCAGTGCGGGTAGCTGTGCTCGAATTTCGGCGCGTCAAAAAGCTTTCCCGCCTTGTCAAGGTCGGCCAGGATCACAGGATCAGCCTTTTTCACAAACATCCCGGCGTAAGCCGTCTCCGCTGTCATCTCGCCCTTGCCGTCCACGAGCTGCACGAACGGAAGGTCGTAGTTTCTTCCGACCTTCGCGTCGTCCTCACCGAACGCAGGTGCGATGTGCACGACACCCGTGCCGTCCGTCAGTGTGACATAGCCGTCACAGGTGATATAATATGCTTTCTTTTCCTGCTTTTTGCAGAGCTCCACGGCGCAGTCAAAAAGCGGCTCGTACTCACGGTACTCAAGCTCTTTTCCGGTAAAGCGGGCGAGAATCTCGTAGGCAGGGACATTCCCGTCAGCGCTGTTCTCCGTAGCAGCATCTTTTGCGTCCGATTTCCCGGCAGCATCCTGCACTGCCGCATTCGCAGCATTTTCCTTGCCTGCTTTTTTCACATCCGCCTTTTTCTCAAGCTTCCCAAGCACGGTATCAAGCAGCGCCTCCGCCATATAGTAGGTGTAGCC
>CAMWWR010000213.1 GCA_947178045.1 uncultured Clostridia bacterium | reverse complement strand
CCCATAAATGTTACATGGCGGATCCAATCCGGGTCATTCAGGTACGCGGCGCTTTCAGCGTAGCTGACCTGAGCCATCGAAAGGGAATCGGTCATGGGCATCCTGAGCGTGAAGTTCCGGTCTGTCTCGCCGCCTCTTATTTCTGCAAGGCCGTCTGCAGAAGTGCCGATCTCCCATGCCGGCATCGTGAGCTCGGAGCCCTCCTTCGGCTCATAGCGCACAACAAGCTGAACCTGCTTCTGCCAATCCTCGATGCCGCCCGGAATGCTTACCGTAGCGGTAAGGAATTTTCCGGAAGTAAATGCTGCTGCATCAAACAGGGATACCGTCGCCTGGTCTGCGGCAACAACCGGATCAACCGTTGCGCCATGCTGGTTTCCGTCCGCCCCGTTCGGCCACCAGCCCGCTGTTGACTCATACTTCATGCCGTCAAGCTTGAGCTCCGGTTTGGTCGGAGTCATGTTGCTCCAGTCAACGTTTGCAAAGCCGTCCGGCGCATCGAAGGACACCGTGGAATCCAATGCGATCGCGTTGCCGCTCGCATCCTTGAGCACAATG
Source organism: uncultured Clostridia bacterium (assembly GCA_947178045.1). Classification (GTDB taxonomy): domain Bacteria; phylum Bacillota; class Clostridia; order Lachnospirales; family Lachnospiraceae; genus RGIG4057. The sequence goes on along the minus strand of CAMWWR010000213.1, from coordinate 4,078 downwards.
TTGTCAATGTAGAAGGTCGATTCACTGCCAATCTTGTCGACAGCGTTATCCGTTTCCTTTGTCAGCATGATGATATTCTTTGCGCCCGCCGAGAAAGCCTCATCATCTTCCAGCTTAATAATCGCCCTCTTCGGGTTCTTGTTCTCGAGATATACGGACCATTTGACCGAAGCCTCCGTATTCTCTGCGCCTACATAGTAGTACATATTTCCGGATACCGCATAGAATGCACCGTCCTCCGCCGATACCGCGATATCCATCTCGATGGAGCGGACACTCTCGATCGCGTCCCCTGCGAGGCTGGATACATCGATCGCGACATACGGGATCTTCCCTGGCTCCGTGCTCGCTACCTTAAATACCTTGGAGCCCCCGAAATCAACGATGCCCATGTCGAGCGCCGCGCTGTTCGGCGCTGTCTCCTTGCAGGCAATAAAGCCCATGTTTCCGTCCTCGAAATCGATCACCTTCCCCGCCTCAAAGCTCGGCGCCTCAGTCGGCGTCGGATCCGGCTTCGTCGTCGGGGCCGGCGCTGTCGTCGGAGTCGGTTCCGGTGCGGTCGTCGCAGTCGGAGCCGGCGTCGACGTAGCTTCCTGGGCCGGCGTCGGGGTCGGGTCACTGCTTGGTTCTTTCTCGCCGCACCCGGCAGCCGCAAGCGTCATGACCATGCCCAGAGCCAGCCATCTCTTTCTGTTAAACATACTCTTCCTCCTTAAAATTGAAATCTATCTTGGTTCCATTACAGCATTTCTGCAATAACAGAATTACTGTCACCTCACAACTAACCTACGATACCGCTGCGCTCTACGCCCTCCACAAATCTTCTCTGCAGGAGAATATAGATCAGAAGGATCGGCAGAACCATCAGGATCACGCCCGCGTAAGTATAGAGCTTTAAGATCGACGGGTCAACGATCTCGAAGGAATTTGATATCGTGTTTGTGAAGGTCGAAATTTTCATGCTCAGCAGCATATTCGCGCTCATCGTAAACATTCTCGCATAGAAGGTATCATTGTACTGCCATACGAGCGAGAACACGGAAACCGTGATGACCGCCGGCATCGCGTTGACAAGCATGATGCGGGAATAGGTGCAGAACATTCCCGCCCCGTCCACAAATGCAGCCTCCTCGATCTCCTTTGGCAGACCCCGGAAAAACTGGTTGAAGATGTAAATGTACAGACCGGAGCGCAGGCCGCAGCAAAATATTGTCATAATCAGAAGCGGCCACGGCGTGGAGAGCAGATTCCACGGCCCGAAATTGCGGAACGTCATATACAGCGGCAGCATAATGGTGTTGACCGGCAGCACGATCATAACGACCACGCACCCAAACAGGAATTTTTTTAACGGGAAGTCAAACCTCGCAAATCCGTAGCCTACCATCGAGGCGACCACAAGCTGGATCACCATCAACAGAAGATCATAGCCGAGCGTGGTAGCAAGAATCTGTCCATATTTCAGCACCTGTATGGTCGTCTTGTAACGCTCCAGCGTCGGATTTGCCGGGAACAGGTAGACCATCGGGTTGTACCGGTCGGTATCCGAAAAGAAGGAGTTGCTGATCATACCGATGATCGGGCTTAAGATGACATAGCAGATCCCGATCAGAATCACTGCTTTAAAAATTCCAAGCACTGCGGATTTCCCGACCCGGGCCGCCCTGCGGCGGTCATTCGCAAACTGCTTATCCTGCTTCATCTGTTCCAGCTTTGCCCTGACGTTTTCAATAAGCTTCACGCTATTCTCCTCCTTTCCTAGTTATAGTAGAAGGTACGCTTCTGGATCAATCCGCATACCACCGCGAGTATCAGGCACACGATCGCCGTCGTCGTCAGCGACATGGCGGCGGAAAGCCCCCAGGTCATCTGCTTGAACGCCGTCTCGTACGCCATTGTAACGATCTGGCTGTTCACAAACGAGTCAACGACCGTATAGACAATGTTTGTGATGATATGAGGCATCACCATCGGGAACGTAACCTTCCAGAATGTTTCGTACCCGGTCGCGCCCTCGATCTTCGCCACCTCGTACAGGGAGGCCGGGATCGACTGCAGCGCGGCGATAAAGATGACGATCTGCACGCCGGAAGCGGAAATAATCGCATTGATCCGCGAGGCCGCACTGACCACATAATCCACCAGACTGTCCGGCAGCGCCAGCTCTTTAAACAGCGCCATATAATACTCGATATTGACGCCGCTCGTCGCCGACGCCTCCGTCATCGCAGCTGAAGTCGGCGACAGGCCGCCCGCCATCATTTCCCGGACCGTATCGATCGCCGTGACGATCGCCTCGGAGTTCATGATGACCGGGATGAAGAAAATCGCACGCACGAGCGTCCGCCCCGTGAACTTTTTGTTCAGCAGCATCGCCATGAACAAGCTGAAAAATACGATCAGCGGCACGTCGATCATAATATCCTTGAGCGACGTCACGAGCGTCTGGGAAAAGCTTCCGTGCTCCGTGAACTCGTATATGAAATTTCCAAGGCCGTTAAACTCCAGCGTATAGCCGCCTATCTCCGGGTTGACCGTGACGATATTTAAGCTGAACTGTATGGAGTGGATCAGGCTTCGCACATAAAACGCAATAAAACCGATCAGCCACGGAGAGATAAAAAGCAGTCCAACGATCGCGCGCTTCGTGGCAAGTGTCATTCTTTTCTTATTCATTTGCCCGCCCCCTCCATTTCATAGCTTTTTGCTGCAAGTACCCTGCCGTCCGCTTCCGCCGCCTCGTCCTGGTTGTTGATGTAGATGACCACGCCGTTGTCGTATGTGACCTTGACAACACCGGATGCAAGGATCTCATGCTTTTGCATCGTGGCTGAAGTGACATACTTTAAGACATTATTCACCTCAGAGTACACTCTCTTGGCCAGCTCCTCCCAGGTATAGATCGTCTGTCCGTCCGACGTATCCGTCCTGTTTTTGTAGGTGGTGCAGTACATACTGTTCAGACCCGTGTACTTCATCTCGCTCGATGCCTCGTAGGTAAAGGTGAAATGCGGCGCCGCGCCATACTCGATCATCGTCAGGATGCTGTCCGTCTGGTCGAAGGAATCGTCCAGATTGACTGCGGAGCCGGCATAATCGATGTAGCCGTGGATCAGCATCTGGTAAAACGGCACATCCGCATCGACGATCAGATAAGCGTTGCCCGAGGTCGGGACGTTGGTCAGCTCGTTTAAATATCTCCAGGAATAGGCATTCCCGCCGCTTCCCATCAGAGACTTTCCGGTATTTTTAAGCTTTTCGAGCTGTCCGACCACGATCTGCTTTGCTTCCTCGCGGGTGATTACCTCGGTGCGCTTCTTGTCGGAAGACAGCGTATCCGCCAGGTCGCGCAGGGAAATCCCGCTGATATCGTACTTGCCGATCTTTGAGGCAAACTTATCGACGTAGCGCACCAGGAATTTCGGTGAGATAATATCGTAGAGCGTCTCCCTGTATCCAAGACTTGTCGTCTGGCGGAGCGTCACCGGGCTGACCTGGCCGAACGATACAACATAGCCCGCGCCGTAGTAACGGGCAGATTCCCTTGTGTAATTGAAATTGTCCGCCACATACGAAACCTTCTGGAACGCGACATCGCCGAAGAGCTTTCCGCCCGCCGCCTCAATCTTATCCGTCAGGGCCTCCAGTTCCTTTTTGCTGCCCAGCTCTTTATCCAGCTTGATCTTGCTCGCCGCATCGTGGTAATAGCCCTCGTTAAACCAGCCCTGATAGTTCACCATCAGCCGTTTTACCCCTCCGGATGCAAGGTCATCCACAATCTCTCCCGCCTGCTTAAACGTCGTCATCGCAAACACATCGAGATACTGTGTCCCGAGGAAATACGCGGTCTTTCTGACCGAACCGATCAGATCCATAAAGAACGGGATCTCCTCTGCCCCGGCAAGCTTCGTCAGCGTGCCGTCCGCAATCAGCCGCTCGCGGTAGTAATTTGCCATGCCGGAGTAGCCCTCGTGCTCCCCGGTCAGCATACTGTAGCTGACAACGATATCCGTCGGATAAAGCTCCTTCTCCACAATATTAAGATCCGCTTCATTTCCCGTCGTGCCGAACATTGCGA
>CAMWWR010000212.1 GCA_947178045.1 uncultured Clostridia bacterium | reverse complement strand
CGGGAAAGCCAGTGATCCGGGCGGTGCGCGTGCGGACGCCGGAGGATATTGTGCGGGCGGCGGATTTCCCGTCGGATTATCTGCTGTTTGACACATACCGCGCCGGAGAGTACGGCGGAAGCGGCGAGAGCTTCGGCTGGGATATGCTCGCGCTCGCGGGAGAGCTCCTTGCACGGGAGGGTCGGCAGCTGCCGCCGTATTTTCTTGCGGGCGGGCTGACGCCGGAGAACGCGGCGGAGGCGGCGCAGGCCGGCGGGCCCGGAAACACGCCGTTTGCGCTCGATGTGAGCAGCGGAGTGGAGACGGCGGGTTTCAAGGACATGGAAAAGGCGGCGGCATTTATCCGCGCCATGAGGGCGCATAAGTGACAGAAATAAGGCCGGCTTCCAGAAGAAAAACTCTTTCGGGACGATGGCAAGGCTTTTAAGGAAGAAAACAGGCACGCAAATGAGCGGTTCAGAGAGGGCAGGCGGCAGAAATAAAACAAAGCCAGGAAGGAGTCATGCGATGAGCAAGGGAAGATTTGGACAGTATGGAGGACAATATATTCCGGAAACGCTGATGAATGCGGTGCAGGATGTCGAGGAGGCATACGAGCGCTGCAAGAACGATCCGGAGTTTGTGCGGGAGCTCGACGACCTTTACCGCAATTACGCGGGCCGGCCGTCCATGCTGTATTATGCGGAAAAAATGACGAAGGATCTCGGCGGTGCAAAGATTTACCTGAAGCGGGAGGATCTGAATCATACGGGCTCCCACAAGATCAACAATGTGCTCGGCCAGGTGCTGCTGGCAAAAAAAATGGGAAAAACGCGCGTGATCGCAGAGACCGGAGCCGGACAGCACGGGGTCGCGACAGCGACGGCCGCGGCGCTGATGGGAATGGAGTGCGAGATCTTTATGGGTAAGGAGGACACGGAGCGCCAGGCGCTGAATGTCTATCGCATGGAGCTGCTTGGAGCGAAGGTGCACGCGGTTACGAGCGGCACAATGACGCTCAAGGACGCAGTCAACGAGGCGATGCGCGAGTGGACGAGGCGGGTGGACGATACGCTCTATGTGCTCGGCTCGGTGATGGGGCCGCACCCGTTCCCGACGATCGTGCGCGACTTTCAGCGGGTCATCAGCAGGGAGATAAAGGAACAGCTGATGGAGCGGGAGGGCAGGCTGCCGGACGCCGTTGTGGCGTGCGTGGGCGGCGGCTCCAACGCGATGGGCGCGTTCTATGAATTTATTCCGGAGAAATCGGTGCGGCTGATCGGCTGCGAGGCGGCCGGGCTCGGCGTTGATAATCCGAAGAACGCAGCGACGGTGGCGAACGGCAGCGAGGGAATCTTCCACGGCATGAAATCCCTGTTCTGTCAGGACGAGTACGGGCAGATTGCGCCGGTATATTCGATTTCGGCGGGACTGGATTATCCGGGCATCGGGCCGGAGCATGTGATGCTGCACGATACCGGCAGGGCGGAATATGTGCCGGTGACCGACGAGGAGGCCGTGTCGGCGTTTGAGTATCTGTCCAGGACAGAGGGGATCATACCGGCCATCGAGAGCGCCCACGCAGTGGCCTACGCGCGGAAGCTCGCGCCGGAGATGGGGGCGGAGCAGATACTTGTCATCAATATTTCAGGCCGCGGGGATAAGGATGTCGCCGCGATCGCAAGATACAGGGGGGTAAAAATCTATGAGTAAAATTGCGCAGGCATTCCGCGACGGAAAGGCATTTATCCCGTTTGTCACGGGCGGGGATCCGGATCTGGAGACGAGCGAAAGGCTGATTTTGGCGATGGTGGACGCAGGGGCGGATATGATCGAGATCGGGGTTCCGTTCTCCGATCCGATCGCCGAGGGACCGGTCATTCAGGAGGCGAACGAGCGGGCGCTTGCCGCGGGCTGCACGACCGACCGGCTGTTTGATATGGTGGAGCACCTGAGAGAGAAAACGGATGTGCCCCTTGTTTTTCTGACTTATGTCAACCCGATCTATGCCTACGGGAAAAAACGCTTTATGGAGCGGTGCAGCCGGGCGGGCATCGACGGACTCATTGTGCCGGATCTGCCGTACGAGGAGAAGCAGGAGCTCGCGCCGGACTGCGAGGAATACAGTGTCGATCTGATTCCGCTGATCGCGCCGACCTCCCGCGAGAGGATACTCAAAATTGCCGGGGAGGCAAGGGGCTTTATCTACTGTATTTCCTCGCTCGGCGTGACGGGTGTCCGCCAGGAGATACGCACGGACGTCGGCTCGATGGTCGCGATGGTGCGCGGAGTGAGCGATGTGCCGGTGGCGATCGGTTTTGGCAGCTCGACCCCGGAGCAGGCGGCCCGGATGGCGGCTCTGTCGGATGGAGCCATCGTCGGCAGTGCGATCGTCAAGCTGATTGCGGAGCATGGCAGGGAGAGCGAAGGACCGGTAGCCGAATTTGTAAAACGGATGAAAGCGGCGGTGCGCGAGTCGGGACAGCCGGTATAACGGTATAATAAATTTTTTGAAAAAGGTGTTCAGACGGACACCTTTTGTGTTATGATAGGGGAAACGGATGTGAGGAGCTTTGAGATATGGCAAGAACGGTGGCAATCGGAATACAGGATTTTGAAACAATCGTTACAGAAAACTGCTTTTATGTGGACAAGACAGAGTTTCTCCGCGAGTGGTGGGAAAACAAGGACAGCGTGACGCTGATCACCCGGCCGAGGCGCTTCGGAAAGACCCTGACAATGAGCATGGCAGAGCGGTTTTTCTCGATCCGGTATGCCGGGCAGGGGGAGCTCTTTGCAGGACTGAAGATCTGGCAGGAGGAAAAATACCGGAAGCTGCAGGGAACCTGTCCGGTTATCAGTCTGTCCTTCGCCAGCGTGAAGGACAGCACTTATGCTGATGCAAAAACAAAAATAAATCAGATTCTGACGGATCTTTATATCAGGAATGAATTTCTGAAAAACAGCGGTGTTCTCACCGACAGAGATATTGAATATTTTAACAGGGTTTCCGCGAACATGTCAGAAGCCGACGCTGCGGTTTCCCTGCAGAAGCTCTGTGATTTTATGCAGCGCTGCTATGGGAAAAAAGTGATCATTCTTCTGGACGAATACGACACGCCGATGCAGGAGGCATGGCTCGGCGGCTACTGGAATGAGATTGTGTCCTTTATGAGAAACCTGTTCAACTCCACCTTTAAAACCAATTCGTTTCTGGATCGGGCGATTATGACCGGCATTACCCGGGTCAGCAAGGAGTCCATCTTTTCCGACCTGAACAACCTGGCCGTGGTGACAACAATCTCAAACAAATATGCAGCTTCCTTCGGCTTCACGCAGGAGGAGGTGTCCGACGCCCTGCGGGAGTTCGGGCTGCCCGACCAGGAGGCGGTTGTCCGGGACTGGTACGACGGCTTCACCTTCGGTAACCGGACGGACATTTATAATCCATGGTCGATCATCAACTTTCTTGAAGAAAAACGACTTGCGACCTACTGGGCGAATACCAGCAGCAACGGCCTGGTCAGCAGGCTGATCCGGGAGGGAAGCCGGGAGGTAAAGCTCATTATGGAGGATCTGCTGAACGGCGGCACGCTCCGCACACAGATCGACGAGCAGATTGTTTTTGGCCAGCTTGGCAGCAACGAGTACGCGATCTGGAGCCTGCTGCTTGCGAGCGGCTATCTGAAAGCGGAGGCTCATACGATGGATCCGGACACCGGGCGGGAGGAGTATGTCTTACGGCTTACAAACAAGGAAGTAAGGCTGATGTTTGAGAATCTGATCCGGGACTGGTTCAAGCACTACTCTCCGGCGTACAATGAGTTTATCAAGGCTCTGCTGCAGCATGATAAAAAGGCGATGAACCATTATATGAATAAAGTTGCGCTTGCGACCTTCAGCTGCTTTGATGTGGGAAACCGGCCGTCCGAAACAGCGGAGCCGGAGCGCTTCTATCACGGGTTTGTGCTCGGGCTGATGGTGGAGCTGTCCGATCGGTATGTGATCACCTCGAACCGCGAGAGCGGCTTCGGGCGATACGACGTGGTGCTCCGGGCGAAGAGCGGCGCGAGGAATGCAAGCATAAATACTGGCATAAATGCCGGCATCAATACAGGGGCGGTGGGCATGAATGATGCCTTCATTCTGGAATTCAAGGTGCATGACGCGGAGGAGGAAAAAAGCCTGGAGGAAACGGTCGCCGCGGCACTTGCGCAGATCGAGGAAAAGCAGTATGCCGCCTCGCTGGAAGCGGAGGGCATCCCGCCAGAGCATATTCGGAAATATGGCTTTGCGTTTGAAGGGAAGCGCGTGCTGATCGGGTAGGAACGAAAGCGGTTCTGCGCGCATTTTGGACAGGCGCTCCGAAGGTGGAAAATATTCCTGCGGCGGAGGCATAAAAAACTGTTGACAACCGGCCCGGTATGGTATATGCTTTTGCTGAAAATAAATTGAAGAACAGCATATTTCTCTTATTCAGAGTGACGGAGAGTAAAGACTCTGTGAAGTCACGGCAACCCCCGCAGCGGAAGGTGCCAAGTTGAGCGAGCGATCGAACAATAAGAGGATTTGGAATTATATCAAGTCCGCTTATTGGCGGGCTTGTTTTTTATGCGCACGCCGATGCAAATATGAAAAACTATATAAGGCAGTTTTTCAT
>CAMWWR010000211.1 GCA_947178045.1 uncultured Clostridia bacterium | reverse complement strand
GACCGAGGCGCTGACCCTTGCGGACCGGATTGTCTGCATGTCGATGGGGCATGTTCAGCAGATCGGAACTCCGCTTGAGCTCTACGATAATCCGGCGAATCTTTTTGTCGCGGGCTTTATCGGACTTCCGCCGATGAATTTCTTTGATATCAAGGTGAAGAACGGGCAGGCGGAGTGCGAGGATTTCTGCTTCGATCTCACGGCGGAGGAAAGACAGATGCTCGTCCGCTATGAGGGAAAGTCGGTGACGCTCGGCGTTCGTCCGGAGGACATTTCTGAGGGAGGAGATATCTCCGTGGAGGTAATCTCAAATCAGAACCTCGGTCAGGCCACTCTCGTAAACGGCAGCCTCAAAAAGCACAAGATCACCTGCAAATTCCGCGGCTGGTACGATTACAAGGTGGGCGAGAAGGTTCAGGTATCCTTTGACAAAAAGCATTTCTTTGACAAGAAAACGACCAACGCAATTCGATTATGATAAGGAGAGCAGAACAGATGAAACAAAAACAGGTATCCTCTAAGCCAAAACGGGGAATAAAAGAATTTGTCCGTAAGTTTTTCGTTTCGCTGAAACGCAGTCCGCAGAATATTTCCCTTGTCGCGCTGCTGGCGGCGTTCCTTATTTATTCGCTGAACCTTACACCGATCGCGAATACCACGGCGAAAATAAATTCCGCGAATATGGGGCAGTGTGAATTTGCAGCAATGCTGTTTTCCATCCTTGCCTTTGTCTGCTTTATGAGAGCGTTCCCGAAACGGCAAAAGCCGGATAAAATAATGCTGGGGCTCCTTTATGGGATGTTTACCATTATAGTGTTTGCAGACAGCATCTATCTTATGAGAATCAGCCGGGCGGTCAGCCGGGATTCGAATCCGATCGCGATCACGGATGAGACGGCGTATATTTCCACCGCGCAGAGCATTGTGGTGCTGCATATTATATTTATTGCAATCTGTGCCGTGCTGATGCTTACGCTGCCGGTTTACGGGAAACTTCTGAAGAAGATCAACACCTCGATCGAGGTGGAGGACAACGGGGAAATGGAAGTAATTGATATCTCCGGAGAGGATTAGTCCGGCCGCTTAAAAATGCCGGGCGGAAAGAGTGAAAGAAACAACAGAAAGCAGCGTTGGCCCGAAAAAGGCTTTTGCTGCTTTTGTCACACAGGGCGGCAAAGCGGGCAGCGGATATGTCCGCAATGTCCACGGGTGCAATTATGTCAAAAAAAGAAAAAAACAGCAAGAAGAAAAAAGCGGCGGCTGAAAACTACTATGATCTCAAGATCGATGCGGTAGACCGGCTTGTAAACGCCAAATCCGCCCCGAAGGTTTCCGAGAAGGAGATTCGCCAGTACACCTCCCGGGGAAGGTTTCATATCCCCGCATGGCTCAAGATTGTGTTTGTGAAATTCTGGTTCAGCGGCGCGATCTGCTATTTTTTCCTGTGGGGGCTGGGAATATACGTCTCCGGGCTGGATCTGATGGCGATACTGGCGATTGCCCTGGGCGTCTCTACGGATCTGATGGTCAATCATCTGCTGCATTCCTTTGAACCCGAAAAGGGGGCTTACGACAAATGGATGATGATCCCGTTCCGGAAATTCTGGACGATCTTCCTCAACGTGATTTACGCGGGAGTGCTGCTGTACTGCGTGATTCAGCTGTACGGCGTCATCAACACCATTCTGGTCGGCGACGTCAACGAGGCGCAGAACGTCGCGCTGGGCGTTGGGCCGTTCTTGTTCGGGATTTTTTATATGGGCTTTGATATGCTGTTTGTTACCATAAAGAACACCATGGTGAAAATTATTCGCGACGCGAATGCGAAGACCGTTTAAATAAGCGATTCCGCGGGATGCAGAAAAGAGGTGGCACTATGATTAATCAATTATACATCGGGTCGGTTTCCGCATGTTTTGAGCTGGAAAATTCTTCCCCGTATTACAGCGAGAACAAATACAGTGTAGCGCTGGACGGGAAGGAGCTTTTCACTGCGGATACCAACGTATTTTCTCTGTTTTCGCTAAAGCCGGGCAGGGAGTATTTGCTGGAGGTGACCGGGCAGGAGCCGGTAAAATTCACGACGGCGGCGGAAACCTGCGCGGTGAACGTCAAAGATTTCGGCGCGGTGGGCGACGGGGTGCATGACGATACGGTCAGCATCCAGACGGCGGTGAACTGCCTGCCGGGGGGAGGGCGTCTGTTCTTCCCGGACGGAACATACAGCACGGCGCCGATCAGCCTCAAGAGCCACATTACACTTGAGCTAGCCGAAAATGCGGTGCTGCTCGGCACGACGGACACGGAGCGCTACCCTGTCATCCCGGGCGAACTCGTTGATCTTGAAAACGGCGAGTCGGTTCATTTCGGCGCATGGGAGGGCAATGCGGTTCCCATGCATCAGGCACTTTTATGTGCGGAGTACGCCGAGGACATCCAGATTGTCGGGCGGGGCACGGTGGACGGAAATGCCCAGAACAGCGTCTGGTGGGTGAATGTGAAGGAGCGTGAGATCGCCCGGCCGAGGCTGCTGTTTTTCAATCGCTGCAAGAACGTCACGGTTCATGGGATTACGGCACAGAATGCCGCCTCCTGGCAGCTCCATCCGTATTTTTCCAGCAACATGAATTTCTTCGATCTGGCAATCAACGCGCCGAAGGACAGTCCGAACACGGACGCGCTCGACCCGGAGGCATGCGATCATGTAAATATTATCGGCTGCCGCTTCAGCGTCGGCGACGACTGCATCGCAATCAAATCGGGGAAGATCGATATCGGCAAAAAATATAAGACTCCTGCAGACCATCACACAATCCGCAACTGTATCATGCAGTTCGGACACGGCGCGGTGACGCTCGGCAGCGAGATGGCGGGCGGGGTAAAAAACCTTACCGTAAACCGCTGCATCTTCAACCATACCGACCGCGGGCTGCGCATCAAGACCCGCCGCGGCAGGGGGAAGGACGCGGTGATCGACGGGGTTCTGTTTGAAAATATTAAGATGGACGGGGTTCTGACGCCGATTGTTATCAATATGTGGTACAACTGCTGCGATCCGGACCGTTTTACGGAGTATGTCTGGTCGAGGGAGCATCTGCCGGTGGACGAGCGCACGCCGTACCTTGGGAAGTTTACCTTCCGCAATATGGTATGCGAAAACTGCCATGTCGCCGCCTGCTACTGCGACGGCTTGCCGGAGCAGCCGATCGACGAGATCACGGTGGAGAATATCCGGTTCACCTACGACCCGGATGCGAAGCCGGGCGTTCCGGCGATGCGCAACCATGCGGAGAAAATGTGCCGCGCAGGGATGTATTTTGACAATGTAAGGAAGCTTACCGTGAGAAATATCGATATTTCCGGCAACGACGGCGAGGCGCTGACGGCAAGCCATGTCGGGACGCTGGTGCGGGAATAGCGCCGGGGCAAAAAAATACGGAAGCGTCCGCACAATGGACGGGACGGCTTCCGGAACAAATAAATCGGGGAGGATGGCGATGTACGCGCAGACGGATAATTATAAAAAAATTGACAACTATATCGAACGGCTTCTGGAGGGCTCCGCGCCCGACGCGCCGCTCTGGAATATCGAGAGCATCCGCGGGGGAAAGGCGCCGCACTGGAACTATATTGACGGCTGCATGATTACGGCGCTGCTGTGCGCCAGCGAGATCACGGGCGAGGGAAAGTATTTCGACTTTGCGGAACGGTTTATCGACTATTACGTTTCGGAGGACGGCTCCATCCGCGGCTATAAGCAGGAAAAATATAATCTCGACGACGTCAACGAGGGCAGGGTGCTGTTCGATCTCTATAAAAAGACGGGCAAAGAAAAATACAAGAAGGCGATTCTCCTGCTCCGTGAGCAGCTGGAGAAGCAGCCGAGAACCGTCACCCGGAATTTCTGGCACAAGCAGATTTATCCGAATCAGATCTGGCTGGACGGGCTGTATATGGCGCAGGTGTTCTATGTGCGCTATCAAAAGGAATTTGGCGGCGGGGATTATTCGGATACGGTATCCCAGTTTAAAAACGTCCGCAAATATATGTTTAATGAAGAAAAAAAGCTGTATTACCACGGAATGGATTGCTCGAAGACCGTGTTCTGGGCCGATCCGGAGACCGGGTGCTCAGGGAATTTCTGGTTGCGGGCGATCGGATGGTTCAGCGTCGCGCTCATTGACATCATCGATTATCTTGACGACGAAAATGCGAAAAACGAGCTCTGCGGGATTTTCCGTGAGGCGATGGAAGGCATCCTGCAGTATGCGGACGCGGAGACGGGCATGTACTATCAGGTGGTCGACTGCGGCGGCCGGGAGGGAAATTACCTCGAGACAAGCGGCAGCAGCATGATCGCCTACGCGATGATGAAGGGTGCAAGGCTTGGGGTGCTCGACAAAAAATATGCCGAGGCGGGCAAAAAAGCGTTTGACGGAATCTGTGAGAAATATCTCAGCATCAGCGAGGAGGGCGAGCTGAATCTGGGCGGAATATGCCTTGTGGCGGGACTTGGGCCGGAGGATAACCGCCGCCGCGACGGAAGCTTTGAATATTACATCTCCGAGCCGGTCGTGGAGAATGACGCGAAGGGTGTCGCGCCGTTTGTGCTGTGCTATATGGAAGTGAAGCGGAGCGAGCAGTAAAAATGCAGAAGCAG
>CAMWWR010000210.1 GCA_947178045.1 uncultured Clostridia bacterium | reverse complement strand
CACGATTTCGCGCATAAAATTCTCGGGTTTTTATGAAAAAACGCATAAAAACACCTCTTGAAAACGGAAGGCTAAACTGTAACGTTCAACGCTCCGATTCAGTCTACCTCATTGACTTCCCGGGCACAATATCGTATACTATCATAAACCTAACATTTTCTGCTTTCTACAGAGGCAGCTTTTGCAAGGAGGCCATGATGTTCCGTGTACTGCGCGGCGGCTGTGCGGCCCGCCATCCCTATCCTTTTTATCTTTCAAGAACACAGGGCATGCCGAACTATGTGCTCCTGCTCGTGCGCTCCGCCGGCGAATTCCAGATCGGTGAAGCACATACGAGCGCCGTTCCCGGCCACGCTGTCCTGATTGCCCCGGGAACACCGTACCAATACCACAACCCGGCGGGCGAATACATGGACGACTGGCTGCATTTCGAGCATTTTCCGGTTCCCCCGGACGGCAATGCCGCGCGCAATACGGCATTGTCCCTGTTTCCGCCCGTCAACCGGCTGTTTCGGGTGCGGAATCCGGAGGTCTATTCCGCGCTGATCCGCCAGCTGTTATGGGAAAAATCCTACGCTCCGGCAGCTTGCCTGACAGAAAATACGGACGCTCTGTTCCGCATCCTGTTCAACCATCTGCATTTCGACTGCCTTCATCCGGAGTCGGATCCCGCTCCCGTTCCGTTTCAGGAGCAGCTGCGCATGATCCGCCTGAAGCTGCAGAATTCTCCGGAGCAGGAGCACAGTATTGCCCGCTATGCAAGAGAGCTGACAATCAGCGAATCCTATTTCCAGCATCTTTATCACAGGCTGTTCGGCATCTCCTTTCAGAAGGATCTTATCAAGCTGCGCGTGGAGCATTCGATGGAACTGCTGGACCGCACCGATCTTACGGTTGAACAGCTTGCCGCGCTGTGCGGCTACCGCAGCGAGGTGCATTTTTACCGCCAGTTTAGGGCGCTGACCGGGCGCACGCCGGCGCAGTACCGCCGTCAATGTGAGCGGACCGGGCGGACGGAGCAGGACGAAACGAGGAGCTTATGAATAAAAAACGGATTTTGATCATAGACGATGACGAGGACTTGTCCGCCGTCATCTCCGATATGCTGGAAAGCTACAATTATCAGGTGACATGCGCCGAAAGCGCCGCCAGGGCTCTCTCGCTGCTGTCGGAACGCACATACCACCTTCTGCTTCTCGATATCAATCTTCCCGATGCAACCGGCTTTTCTCTGTGTGAGGAGCTGCGGCGCGTCTCCAGCGTTCCGATTCTGTTCGCCAGCGCACGGACAAGCGAAAGCGACCGCATTGCGGGCTTTGAGATCGGCGGCGACGATTATCTGCCAAAGCCCTATTCCATGAAGGAGCTGCTGGTGCGGGTAAACGCGCTGATCCGCCGGGCTTACGGCTTTTCCGCCGAGGAGAGGATCGTTTCCTTCGGGGCGGTCAATGTGAACCTGACCGCGCGGACCGTGACCCGAAACGGTCAGCCGGTTTCTCTCTCCCTGCGCGAATTTGATCTGCTTGCCTACCTGTGTGAGCACAAAAATACGGCGATTGCAAAAGAAGAGCTTCTCTGCGGAGTATGGGGCGCTTTCTCGATGGTCGAGCCCTCCACCCTGACCGTGCACATCCGCTGGCTCCGGGAAAAGCTGGAGGAGGAGCCCGCAAAGCCGAGCTATATTAAAACGGTTTTCAAGGTGGGCTATATGTTAGAGATTTAAGGAAACGCCGAGGAAAGCGTTTCCGGCGCCGGATTTGTGCCGCGAAGCGGCATATTCCTCTGCAAATCCGTAAGCCTCTGCCGCATTCCCGGAAGAACATGCCAAAACACAGGCTTGTGGAATGCAGAATCGATGGAAGCGAGGATTCTATGAAAAAACGAATATTCTTAATACTGGCCGCCTTTTCCGCACTGCTCCTCCTGGTTACTGCAGCGCTGTATTTTTCCGTCCGTCAAAGCGCTCCGGGCAATGCCGCACGGCAGGACGCCATCGCCGCGCAGCTCATTGCCCTCAACGAGATCGAGCAGCTTGCAAGGGCGGGCCAGCTTGACACAATGTCCGAAAAAGCGGCGGCACTGCGCGTGAGTATCCGCTCTCTGCCTCCCGCGGCGGACAATCCTCACCGCCTCCTGCTTTTGTGCGCCGTGTGCATCGTCTGTCTTGCCGTGGCCTTCGCCTATATCTATTTTTCCATTCTGCGTCCTTTTGACAAGCTGAGCCGCTTTGCAAAGGAAATCTCCGGCGGCAATTTCGATCTTCCGCTGAATTACGAGCGCTCCAACTATTTCGGTGCATTTACCTGGGCATTTGACAGTATGCGCCGCGAGATCACCAAAGCGCGCGCCTGCGAGCGCGAGGCTATCGAAAACAATAAGACGGTGATCGCCACTCTCTCCCACGACATCAAAACCCCGATCGCCTCCATCCGCGCCTATGCGGAGGGGCTGGAAGCAAACATGGAAAATTCCCCTGAAAAGCGTGCGCGGTATCTCGGTGTGATTATGAAGAAATGCGACGAGGTCTCACGGCTGACAAACGATCTGTTCCTGCACTCCCTCGCCGATCTCGACAAGCTGAAGCTCTCGCCGGCAAAAACCGATCTCGGCGCGCTGCTTGTGGAAACCGTCGAAGAGCTCGCCGCGGAGCAGGGCGACCTGCACTTTACGGCGCCGCCGTATGCCGTCTTTGCATTCGCCGACAAAAACAGGCTCGTGCAGGCAGTCGAAAACCTGATCAACAATGCGAGAAAATACGCGAGGACCGACATTGATATTTCCCTGCGCCTTTGCGGTCAGGAAGCGGAGCTTTGCGTGCGCGACTACGGACCCGGAATCCCCGATGAGGAAATTCCGTTTGTTTTTGACAAGTTTTATCGGGGAAAAAACCACGGCGGCGAGCCGGGCGCGGGGCTCGGACTCTATATTGTAAAATATATCACCGAGCAGCTTGGCGGGAGAATTCTGCTCGAAAATTATTCGGACGGGCTGGAAGTGAAGCTCCTTCTGCCGGCAATCCGGGGCGATTCTTAATGACTCCTTAATATCTTTTGCGCTAGAATACAGGCATCAACCAAAAGGAGATTTATATGAAAGAAGTAATTCTATCCGCAAAAGGGCTCTGTAAAAGCTTCGCCCACAACGGCGGGCAGCTCCACATCCTCTCCCATCTCGATTTCGACCTGTACCAGGGCGATTTCACGGTCATTATGGGAGCTTCCGGCTCAGGCAAATCTACTCTGTTGTATGCGCTTTCCGGCATGGATCGGGCGAGCGCTGGCGAGGTGATTTACGCGGGAGCCGACCTTGTCAAAATGAAGGAGCGCGACCTCTCAAAGCTCCGCCACACGGACTTCGGTTTTATTTTCCAGCAGATGCATCTGGTAAGCAATCTGACGCTGTTTGAAAATATTGCCGTTCCCGGCTATTTAAACAAGTCCAAAAGCGCTGCTCAGGTGCGTGAGCGCGCCACGGCGCTTCTGGAACAAATGAATATTTCCCATATCAGGACGCATCTACCGTCACAGGTTTCGGGCGGGGAAGCGCAGCGCTGCGCCATTGCGCGGGCCGTGATCAACGAGCCGCGGCTGCTTTTCGCCGATGAGCCGACCGGCGCGCTCAACCGCAAAAACACGATGGAGGTATTAAATCTTCTAACCGGATTAAACAGCGCGGGACAGAGCATCCTGACCGTGACCCACGATGTGCGGGTTGCCCTGCGTGCAACAAGAATCTTATATATCTCCGACGGAAAAATCATCGGCGAGCTCTGTCTTGCCCCCTACGAGCCCGCACAGGAAAAGAGCCGGGAAACCCAAGTAAACGCATGGCTTTCGTCCATGGAATGGTGAGGTGGGAAATGGAAATTTTAACATTACTGAAAGCCAATCTGCGCCTCAAAAAGGGCGCCTTTATCAGCATCATGCTTCTGACCATCCTGATCACCGCCTCGGCGGGTGCCGTCCTGAGCGTAATGGACAATTCTGCCCGCGCGCTGAATTCGGCGCTCACTGCTGCCGATTCCGGCGACGTTGTCGTTTTCATGTTCTCCGATATGCTGACGGACACGCTGTGCACCACCCTGGAAGAAAATACATCGGTCGGGCGGGTGCGCTGCCTGGACGCTGCCTGCGCGGACAATGCCTTCGTCGGCGAAAGGTCCTACAACAATGGCATTTTCCTGACCGAAATGCGCGACGGCATCCTGCTGTACAACAGCGCCGCGAGTGGATTCGAGGAGAATATCCCGCCGCTTGGGCAGGGCGAAATCTATCTGCCGTTTGGCATGAAAGCAAAAATGCAGTGCGAAACCGGCGATATGATGCGCTTCTCCTTCCCGGACGGATTCCGCGATCTCAAAATTGCAGGGTTTGTCCAAGAGCCGACGCAGGGCTCTGCTAATATGGGCTGGAAACAGGTTTTCGTAAGTGCGGTGGATCTTTCGGATATCCTTGATTCCTGCGCCCGAAAAGAAATCAGAGCTGCGATGAAAATTGTCATGATTTACAAGGCGGCGGACTGCCCGCTTTCCGCCGCGAAATTTTCCCGCCAGCTGAATCTTGAGACAAAAATTATCACGAACGCCCTCGGTGCGCTGACAAGGGACGACACCGTCCGCTATACGATGAGTCTCTGGCGGATTGTCTCCTATGTTCTGCTTATTTTTGTCGGCCTGCTCTTTGT
>CAMWWR010000209.1 GCA_947178045.1 uncultured Clostridia bacterium | reverse complement strand
AGCCTTCGGCTTCCCTGCAACAAAAATGATGCACAGAAATCGTAAAAAGCACGATTTCGCGCATAAAATTCTCTCCAAATCAGAAAATGCTCCCGGTATCGACCTGCAGATCACAGTTCTCCCGGACGTGGCATTCCCTGAAATACTGTTCTTCCAGCGGAATCCAGCGCGCTTCAAAAGCCGCAAATTTCTCCCCTTCCCGCTCCTGCAGCCGCGCCCGCTGCACCTTGGCCGGGCAGGTCAGAAAAATCTTCAGATCATAGCAGCCGGCAAGCAGGGGATGCATGGAATAGCTTCCCTCCACGATCGTGAGAGGAGCCTCCGGCAGTACGATAGCTTCTGCCTGCGCGCTGTCCTGCATTCCGTAAGAAGACCTCTGAGCCGCCTGCGCGCCAGCTTTCCCGTCACAGTACTTCTGCGTCGCCTGCGCGCCGTGGCAGCGATACGGCAGGTAGCGGATCGCCTTCCCCTGCGCTGCTGGAAGCACGACCTCCCTGTGCAGGCGCTCAAAATCCATATTTGCCCCCGCGATTTTTTCCCAGCCCGGACGCCTTGTCTCGAACGGCAGATAAAAATCATCCGTATGCACGATTCGTCCTTTAAAGCGCTGTGCGAGCAGCTTCGCAAGCTGTGTTTTCCCGCTCCCGCAGCGCCCGTCAACTGCTATGACAATATACGGCCGCTGCCCAAGAAGCCGCTCTGCCGCCGCAAAGACCTCCTCATACCCCGCGGCACGCATGCCGTTTTCTTCCCTGTTCGTTCCACGCATTTTTCGTTCCTCCCTGTCTTCTGCGTCACACCGCATTTTCACAATCCGCCCTGATACCTTCCGGCACAGCTCTCCGTCCGCCCGAACAGAACCGCCCACTTAATTTTAAAGCTTCCCTAAATCTTTGCCTGTTTTTTGTTTGGTGTATTGGAATTCACGGAATATGCACCCTCATCTCCTTTTTCAGCTTAACATTCTGCTTTCCTTTTTGCAACCGTTTCTCTTTCCCTTCCCAAAGCCTTCCGCCGCATACGGAGCCGCCGGCGCTCCGCGCAAAAAAGCAGGGACTCTCTCGAATCTCTGCTCTTTCAGCGGATGAAAATGTTTCCCTCGTTGAATTTGCGCCGCGAAACGGCATATTCCCTGGCAAGTCCGTAAGCCTCTAGAGGGGCTTTGCATCTTGCCGGAGGCTCTGAGGAAGCGACGATTCAATCAGCGCTCCCCTGATTCCCTCTCTATGTCACATTCTATTTGTTGCCTTATTATATCTAAGGTTTCTAACCAATTATCCAGGTCCTCTTCGGATATCATCTCCCCATCTTGATATATAGAAACCTGCGCTCCTGCCCGGCAAAGCTCCTTAATCATATCGCGAAAAAGCACTTTTTTGTCAATTCCGTCCAGGTCTTCTAAAACATCATAATATTCCAGGTCAAATCCCATCACAAAATCATTTTCATCGATTCTCTGCTTTATCGTCCCAATGGACAGGGAACTGTCAAATTTTCTAATAATTTTTATATATTTTGTGATGGAATTGTCCTTTTCAATTTTTAGCTGAATTAAATCCATTTATGTATTTCTCCGCAATTTCCGATTTACCTTTTTGTTGACCATAAATATTTTATCACATAATAGACGGCGCTGCAATAATTCAAATCTCTTTTTCGTGCAGCTGCTTTTTCATCCTTAATTGCAAAATAAAGGACTGGTTTAAAAACCGGGTTTCCGCTCAAGGCGCTTCTGCTTGATGATAAAAAGGCGATGAACCATTACATGAACCGGGTTGCCCTCGCAACGTTCAGCTGTTTTGACACCGGAAACAAACCGTCCGAGGCCTCGGAGCCGGAACGCTTTTATCATGGCTTCGTACTTGGGCTGATGGTAGATTTATCCGACCGGTACATCATTACCTCAAACCGGGAGAGCGGCTTCGGACGCTACGATGTAATGCTCACGCCAAAAAAATGCCCGGATCGCGCGCCGGCTGCCGTGAATAATGCCATCATTATGGAATTTAAGGTGCGTGACGCGGAGGATGAAAAAACTTTAAGGGAAACCGTGGATGCCGCATTGCAGCAAATCGAAGAAAAGCATTACGCTGCGTCCCTTGAGGCGGAAGGCATCCCGGCGGAGCGCATCCGGAAATACGGGTTTGCATTTGAGGGGAAGACGGTACTGATTGGATAAGAGCCATTAAAAAGCAGGTGATTACCCGCCTGCTTTTCAATGGCTCCGGTGCGGGAAACGCTTTCATCAGCGTTTCCCTATACAACTATACAACATAAAATTTTGCGCCGTTTCTTTTATCTCGCTTCCTGCAGCACCTTGTGCAGCCCTGCGAACAGCTCGTCGTACTTCATTCTCTCGCCCTCAAAGCGCGTCACGCTCACACGCAGCCCGAGCTTAATCTGCGTGCCTTCAAATTCAAAGCACTCGCCCTCATGGGAGCGCACCTGATCGGCGACCTTCTCCGCGTATTCGCGGTTTTCGCTGTCTGTCAGAAGCACGAACTCATCGCCTCCGATGCGGAAGACCACATCCTCCTCTCTTGCCGCATCGCACATCCGGCGCATTGTCTCCAGAAGCGCCAGGTCGCCCGCCCGGTGGGAAATCTCGTTGATGGAGGTCAGCGACCTTGTATCACAGCAGACAAACCAGCAGTTCCTCCTCGTTACAAAAAGATCGTATAATTCGCTGATATCGACCTGTTTTCTTCCCTTCATAAAATCGTCCCCTTTCATAATCGGCGCTAAAAGTCGCGGATAAATTTCCGAAAAGCGTTCCCCGGAACGAAACTCGGAAGGATTGCAGTTCCACACATTCCGAAATGCGCGCGTGAAGGATTCGTTCGTGCTGTAGCCGTAGCACAGGGCGATCTCCAGAATCGGCCGCTCCGGCTGCTCCCGCAGCATCCGAGCCGCCCTCATCATCCGTCTGCGCACCAGATAATCATGCACAGAAATTCCGTTCACGCATCGGAACAGCTTCTCAAGCTTGGATTTTGAGCAGTAGCAGGCCGCGGCGATATCCTCCGTCCGGATCTCGTCGCCGATATGGCATTCCACATATTCCAGGGCATCCGCCAGCAGGCTCATATTCTCCAAAGCAATCTCTCTTTCCGCCGGTTTCCCGACCGGCAAATTTCGCCGTTTCCGCTTTCCAACTCGATTATAAAAGGCCTTTTATAATTTACAGTTTCATCATAGCACAAAAAAAGAAGGAGCGCTTGACATTTTGAGTAAAACCGCCCCTTCCAAAATTTAAGGAAGCGCTGATGAAATCATCGCTTCCTTAAAGTCTTCGCAAGATACAAAGCCTCTCTCAAAGGCTTACAGCCTCTTCTGAAGCTCCTCTCCGAGCGCCTCGAACCCAGGCTTTCCGAGCAGAGCGAACATGTTTTTCTTGTAGCTCTCCACGCCCGGCTGATCGAACGGGTTGACTCCGAGAATGTAGCCCGAGATGCCGCAGGCAAACTCAAAGAAATAGAACAGCTCGCCGAGCGCAAACTCGGACTGCTCCGGAAGATTGACAAGCAGGTTCGGCACATTGCCGTCCGTGTGCGCCAGTCTCGTTCCCTTCATCGCGCTCTTGTTGATGAAATCGACGCTCCGGCCCGCAAGATAATTCAGCCCGTCAAGATCGACCTCCTCCTTCTCAAGCACTACCTCGCAGGACGGCTTCTCGAGATTGATGACCGTCTCATACATGGTGCGCTGGCCGTCCTGGATAAACTGCCCCATCGAGTGAAGATCGGTCGTCAGATCGACCGCGGCCGGGAAAATTCCCTTCTGATCCTTGCCCTCGCTCTCGCCGTACAGCTGCTTCCACCACTCGCCGACATAGTGGAGCGACGGCTCGTAGTTGCAGAGGATCTCGATGGATTTGCCCTTGCGCAGAAGAATATTGCGGACTGCCGCGTAGAGCACGGAATCATTCTCCTCAAACGGACGCTCAAGGCATTTCTGCCTCATGCTTGCCGCGCCGTCCATCAGCGCCTTGATATCCGCCCCGCTGACTGCGATCGGAAGCAGGCCGACTGCCGTGAGCACGGAAAAGCGCCCGCCGACATCATCCGGCACAACAAAGCTCTCGTAGCCCTCCTCGGTCGCGAGATTCTTGAGCGCGCCCTTCGCCTTGTCGGTCGTAGCGTAGATTCTCTTCGCCGCCTCCGCCTTGCCGTACTTCTCGATCAGCATCTTCTTGAATACGCGGAATGCGATGGCCGGCTCGGTCGTCGTGCCCGACTTGCTGATGATATTAATGGAGAAATCACGGTCGCCGATCACCTGCATCAGGTGCGTGATATATGTGCTGCTGATGTTGTTTCCGACATAATAGATCTCCGGCGTTTTGCGAATTTCCTTCGAAACCGAATTGTAAAAGCTGTGGCGCAGAAATTCGATCGCCGCTCTCGCGCCGAGGTAGGAGCCTCCGATGCCGATCACAAGCAGCACCTCGGAATCCCCCTGGATTTTTTCCGCCGCCTTCTGAATCCGCGCGAACTCCTCCTTGTCATAATCAACCGGAAGATCGATCCAGCCCAGGAAATCATTCCCTGCGCCGTTTCTCGACAAAAGCAGCTCCTTTGCCGACTCCGCCGTCCTTTTCATGTACTCCAGTTCATCGCCGCGGATATAAATTTTTTTGCCGCGCCGTAATCAAATGTTACTCCTGCAATAGCCGTAATCTCCTTTTTC
>CAMWWR010000208.1 GCA_947178045.1 uncultured Clostridia bacterium | reverse complement strand
CCCCGAGCGTGCCGTCGCGGTTCGGGCAGGTGAAGCCGGCGTCCAGGGAGAGCTTGTACAGCTTTTCCCCGAACCGCTCCCGGCAGTCAAAGTCGAACGAATGCCAGCGCCTGCCGCCCCACATCATCTGCGGATATGAGCCTTTACGGCATTTGCGACCGCCTCACAGACACGCGGATCAAAGGCCTCCGGCAGGATGTTGACATCGGAGAGCTCGTCGTCGGAGACAAGGCCGGCGATCGCCAGAGCCGCCGCGAGCTTCATCTCCTCGGTGATCTGCGGAGCGCGTCCCTCGAGCGCGCCGCGGAAAATGCCCGGGAAATGCGACAACATTGTTGACCTGGTTCGGGAAATCGGAACGGCCGGTGCCGACGATCCTTGCGCCCGCCTCCTTCGCGAGATCCGGCATGATCTCCGGAACCGGATTTGCCATGGCGAACAGAATGGAATCCCGGTTCATGGAGGCAACCATCTCCTGCGATACAACATTCGGGCCGGAGACGCCGATGAAAATATCGGAGCCTTTCATGGCGTCGGCAAGGCTGCCGTGGGCATTCTCCAGGTTGGTGACCTCCAGCATCTGCTGCTGCATCCAGTTCAGATTCGGCGTGTCCTTCGACAGAATACCGCGGCGGTTGCAGAGCGTCAGATGGCGGAAGCCGTAGGAGAGCAGGAGCTTCGAGATGGCGATGCCGGCGGAGCCCGGTCCGTTCACGACGATGCGGCAGTCCTCCTTTGCCTTCCCGGTCACCTTGAGCGCATTGATGATGCCGGCGAGCACGACGATCGCCGTGCCGTGCTGGTCGTCGTGGAATACCGGGATGTCCAGCATTTCCTTCAGGCGCGTCTCGATCTCGAAGCATCTCGGCGCGGAGATATCCTCAAGGTTGATGCCGCCGAAGGCTGGGGCGATATTGGCCACCGTGCGGATAATTTCCTCGGTGTCCTGCGTATCCAGGCAGATCGGAAAAGCGTTGACGCCGCCGAATTCCTTGAAGAGCACGCATTTTCCCTCCATGACCGGCATGGCGGCTCTGGCACCGATATTTCCGAGCCCGAGCACGGCCGAGCCGTCGGACACGACGGCGATGGTGTTTGCCTTGATGGTATACCGGTAGGCCGCCTCCGGATCTTCGGCGATCACCTTGCAGGGCTCCGCGACGCCGGGCGTGTAGGCGAGTGCGAGGTCGTCGCGCGACTTTACCTCGCATTTTGAGGTCGTGGTGATCTTGCCGTTCCATTCTTCGTGAAGCTGCAGCGCTTTTTCGGTCTGTGTCATTGTATGAATTCCTCCCAGAGTATAATAATTGATGCGGTGCCGCAGGCGGGCCTGCGCGGTGCACGAATATAAGCATGAATGTCTTAATCATACCACCGAAGGCGGGGGAACGCAAGCGCTGCGAGAAATATTTACGTTCCGGCTCTTGTATTTTGCGGACAAAACAGGGTAAAATATGGAATATGCACGGCGTCCGGCAGGGAGGGCCGTGCGCCTACAAAACCGGCTGCGGCCGGAGAATCGCGGGAGGCTTTTTATGCCGGCATATTCTACACATTATTTATTTGGAAGAATCAGCTTCGCCGGGCTGCGGGAGGGAAGGCTGAAGCGTCTGCTCAGGCAGTATCCGGAGGTGTACGCGCTCGGGCTTGCGGGGCCGGATATTTTTTTCTATTTTGTGCCCGACCAGCTTCTGCCCTGCCCGAAGCCGGGAACGGTGCTGCACGAGCAGGCGTGCGGTGCATTTCTGCGCCGGATGCTGAAGGAGACGCTGTGTCTGGAGGGCAGAGAGCGGGAGATTGCGGCGGCATATCTGGCGGGCTTTATCGGGCATTACGAGCTGGACGGAGCCTGTCATCCGCACGTCTATGCGTACGTCGGAGAGCAGGCAAAAAAGCGGGGAATCACGTCAGGACATGAAAAGACGGGAATCCATTTTCAATATGAATGCGCGATGGATTATTATTTTCTCAGGCGTTATGCGGGGCGGAGCGCCTCGGAGCTGGACCAGCGCCGCATAACAAGACTGGACAGGCAGGAGCGGCGCGTGATTGCGGGTCTTGTGGCGGTCTCCTACAACAAGACCTACGAGAGACCGAATCTCACTAGGGGCTCGATGCGCGCAGTGCTCGCATGTGTGCGGCTTGTCATGGGGCTTGTGCGGGACGGGGACGGCAAAAAGGAAAAACGGCTGCAGCCTCTGGAAAAGCGGCTGTACGGGCATTCCTTTCTCTGCGGCCTGTTTATCAACAGCAACCGCTACGGCGTCGGCAGGGACGAATGGGAGCGGATGGATGTCCTGTTCCGGAAGGGGCTGGGAGAATGCCATGCGGTGTACGAAGCGCTGGAGGAGGTGCTGCGCTGCGCGCAGGGGAATGAGGCGGGGCTGCGCGCGGCGAAGAAGCGCTTTTTCCGGCAGCTCGGCAGCCGGTCGTATCACACCGGGGAGACGGTGTGAGAAGGGCGCCTGCCTGCCGACGCGCGGACGCCCGGAGAAATGCTGCGGGAAACTCAAGGGGAAAATCTCATTGAATGCAGGAGAGAATTACGGTATAATGTCGTCAGACATTATACCAGCGCCGATTCGCGTCCGACTGCAGGGACCGCACCGGAGGTGCGGCGGACATCTTCATCAGCGAATCGTGTGCATCCGCCGGAGGCATCATGTCCAGAGGACATGGTATAATGAGCGCAGAGCATTATACCAGCGCTGATGCAGGATAGTGCTGTAATTGCCTGCAAGCTGCAAAATTAAATGAAACAGGAGGGAAAAATGTACAGGTTTCCAGATAACCTTTTTACGGAGGTTCGAATTGAAAGAACAGAATACGCCAACTATTTTGTAAAAAACGGCGAGGTCGAGGCGAACAGCAGGAGCTCGGTTGCCGGCGCGAGGATCCGGGTATTTGACGGCAACATGTGGTATACAAGCGTTACGAATGACATGGACGCGATTCAGACGGAGATTGATAATCTCGCTGCTCTTGCCGTGCCGAAGGCAGATATTTATGACGATCCCATCATCCGGAATTTTGGCAGCGCGAAGGCGGACTGCGTAAAATACAACGGAGAAAACGACATCCGCAGGATTACGAACCAGCAGTGGGAAAAGCTGGTCAGCGGCTATATCGCTGCCTGCGTCGATCCTTCGATCGAGGAAATAAAAACATATTATGCCGGCTGCGGCAGCAACCACAGGATTAAGGAATATTATTCCAGCAAGGGCGCCGAGATCCGGCAGGATATGCAGCGCTGCAGCTTAAATCTCAGCTTTGATATTGTTGTGGACGGGGTGACGACGACTGCAGGAAAATATTATCAGGAGCTTTCCTTTGATAAGCTGAAGGACAGGGAGCAGGAGATCATTGCGGAGCGCGATCGCTATCTTGACTACGCGAGAAACGCGGTGGATGTCGAGGCGGGGGATTATACCTGCGTTCTGGCGCCGATTGTCACAGCGATGTTTACCCATGAGAGCTTCGGACATAAGAGCGAATCGGATTTCATGCTCAATGACAAGACCCTGCAGGACGAGTGGGTAATCGGCAAAATGGTCGGCAATGAAAAGGTATCCATCTGCGACAGCGGCGATATGGAGAACAACGGATATACGCCGTACGATGACGAGGGCAACCCGGCGAGGGAGACGTGGCTGATCAAAAACGGAGTTTTGACAGGCCGGCTGCATGATGCCAAGTCCGCCTCCGTTTTGAAGGAGGAAATCACAGGAAATGCCCGCGCGGACGGATATGGCTGCTCTCCGATGGTAAGAATGACAAATACCTATATGGAAAAGGGAAACGACGCGGCGGAGCGAATCATAGAGGGGGTAGAGGACGGCATTTACGTTTACAACGTAAATTACGGCACGGGCTCCTCGACCTTTACCATGCAGCCGAATCTCTGCTATCGGATTCGCGGGGGCAAGCTCTGCGAGCCGGTTCGGGCCAATGTGATTACCGGGAATGTCTTTAAGACCCTGTTCGATATCGACGCGGTCGGAGACGATTTCAAATTATTTGATACCTATACCTGCGGGAAAAACGGGCAGAGCGTCCCGGTTTCGGCGGGCGGGCCTACCATCCGTGTGAAAAAGCTGACGGTGAATTAGAACACATGCGGAACTTAAATTCAAAGGGGGATGGAAATGAGAGAAAAATATACATATATCGGAGTCACATCAACGGTGAAAATCGAGGAAAATAAAATTGTTTCCTTTGACAAAAATAACAATACCGTCTATTCCTTCCGTGTGGGAAAGGACGGATTTCTCGGCGCACATTACCAGGAGGGGGAAATGTCGGACGAGGAAGGATACGCGAGAGCGGAGCAGAATCTGGAGCTGAAAAGGCCGTATCCGTTTGAGCTGGAGACCGGGGAGCGCAGCCGTGATAAAACGGAGAAGGTGTTTTCGGACAAGGAGCTTATGGACATGGCCGGGGAGGCGCTGGAGCATGTCGGATCGAAATATCCGGACTTCCGGCTGGACGGAAGCTTCCAGCAGTCCCGGATGGATTCCAGACAGGAAAACGAACGCGGGCTGAATTATATCAGCAAGGATTGCTCGACAAACGCGGGATTTTCCTTTAAGCATAAGGACATCAAGTATATTTCGGACGGAGTGTTCGGCATTGCGCTCCGTAATTTTGAGCTCGGCAAGTTCTATGATATGGCGGACAATTATCTTTCCAGCTAC
>CAMWWR010000207.1 GCA_947178045.1 uncultured Clostridia bacterium | reverse complement strand
ATTCAGCTGACCGACGAGGAGGTGCCGGGCGAAATGCTGCGCGAGATCGCAAAGCAGATACTCCGGGAGAACGACAAGATTCCGTTCGACGAAAACGGCATGAAATATGCGTTTTAGGGAAGCGCTTTAATCAGCGTTTCCCCAGGTCTGTTTAATATCCCGGCGATGCTTTTTCTTTTTTGCTTGTCAAAAGTCCCGCGGCATGGTAAGATAGGGACCGTGAACAGTCAGACCTGTGTCTGCTGGCCGGGTTCGAACAGAATCCGGAAAGAGGCGGACTGGTTCGTCTGTTCAAATCAAGATTAGAAGGGGAAAAGTTATGAAGAACATGAAGAAGAGATTTCTGGCTGTATTGCTGGTTACCGTATCGCTCCTGTCGCTTGCGGGCTGCGGCAAATTCAAGTGCGATATGTGCGGCGAGGAAAAGTCCGGCAAGAAGCATGAGCAGACGGTTCTGGGAGAGACCTTAACGATCTGCGACGACTGCTACGAGACGGTGAAGGGAGTTGTGGACTTATTTAAATAAGCCATACGCGTGAGCCGATAAATGAGAAAGGCTGGCGCAAAAGCAGAGGAACACTTTGCTTTTGCGCCAGCCTTGTTTTTCTGTGCGCAGCACATTCTTTACTCGTTTTTCAGCTTGATATTTTTCAGCAGTGCGCCGAGACCGGTCACCGCTTCTCCGCCGGAGGAATACTCTCTCGGGCCGGCTTCGCTCTCTTTTGCCGATTCTTCCTTTTCTTCGGCGATCCTCATGCTCAGGCTGATTTTTCCGTCCTTCACATCGCGGACTCTGACCTTGACCTCATCGCCGACCTTGACGACCTCGTTCGGCGTTTTAATGCGCTTTGCGCTCATCTGCGAAATGTGAACCAGGCCGGACAGGCCGTCGCCGAGTGCGACGAACGCGCCGAACGGCATGATCTTTTCGACCTTGCCGGTCATGACCGTACCGACCGGAAGGCTTGCGGCGCGGCTGTTCCGCTCCTCGCGCTCCTTTTCGATGGCAAGATCCTTGGCGGAGAGCACCAGCTTTTTATTTTCCTCGTCAGCGGTAATAACCTGCACCTGCAGCTCCTGCCCGACGAAGCTCGAAAGATCCTCCACATAGCCGGCAGCCAGCTTGGAAGCCGGGATGAATGCGCGGATGCCGTGAAGGTAGGTTACAACGCCGCCCTTGACCTCCTGCGCAACCTTGACCGTGACCGGAGTGCGGTCGGTCAGAAGCTGCTTTAAGGATTCCCAGGCAAGGACGTCGTCCGCCTGCTTGCGGGAAAGCAGGATATTACCCTCCTTATCCTCACGCAGCACGGTCGCAGTGATCTCCTCGCCGACGGTGACATCCGCCTTGATGGAAAAGCGAGGGTCGTTGCTGAGCTCCTCCAGCTTGATGATGCCCTCGGCATAGCAGCCGAGATCCAGCGTCACCTCGGTCTCGGAAATACCGATGACGGTGCCCTTGACGATATCGCCCGGCTTCAGCTTGCGGAAGGAGCGCGTAATCTCGTCCTTGAAATCATCCATGGACGGAACCGGCTCGGCCGGCGTAGCGGCTTCAGCTGGCGTGGTGTTTTCTACTGGCGCAGCGGCTTCCGCCGGAACAGCAGTTTCCGCCGGCGCTGCGGCTGCCTCTGCTGCAACGGTGTTTTCTGCCGGCGCAGTGGCTTCAGCTGGCGCAGTGCTCTCTGCCGCAGCAGTGGTTTCTTCGGTCTGGACAGTCATATTTTCGTTAATTTCTTCATTCATAGCCTGTATCTGCCGGGACCTTCAGGAAAAGAGGGCCTCGGCTTGCTCCTTTTTTTAATTTTCCTTCATTATAGATGATTTTTGACAAGGTTGCAAGGAAAAAAAGAAGTGTAAAAAATATTCTTCTTACAATTCTACAAACTGGGATTTGCGCATTCTACAAAGGATACGCTTTCAATTCCTCTAAAAACTCACGATATTCTTCGTCAGACCAGTAGAATGTCAATTCATCTTCTGTGTATTCCTCCGGTTTATATCGCATAAAATCGTTTCCGATGTCATATCCGAACTTCTGCAGCACGGCGGCAGCAAACTCCACAAAAAACATCCCGATGCCTGTTATCACATTGCCATCCTCAACAATGCCCTTGTGAAC
Source organism: uncultured Clostridia bacterium (assembly GCA_947178045.1). Classification (GTDB taxonomy): domain Bacteria; phylum Bacillota; class Clostridia; order Lachnospirales; family Lachnospiraceae; genus RGIG4057. Next base: position 2,573 of record CAMWWR010000207.1, on the reverse strand, counting down.
AAAGTTTTCTTTTTCTATGAACGGAAAAACATCTGCCATTTGCATAAAATAGCCGGAAGTAAATTTCTTATTCTTCAAAACGCCTGCTTTCGATAACAGCAGCGGAGCAGATGATATTGCTGCAAATACGACCTCTGTATTAGCTCCTTTCTTTAGAAAATCTGTCAATTTGTCATCAAATAATGCCGGAAGCGGATTAATTGTTCCCGGAAGAATTACGCAATCGTAATCCGCTATCTCACAATCTGCCACTGTCTTTGTCGGTATAACCCGCAAGCCCTCTTCACTTGTGTACTCCTTGTTCTCGCTGGCGATAAAATCAATTTTCTCATCAAACCATATTGTCAATGCAGATGTAAGACATGTTATTTCCTGTAAAGAAAAATAAGGATATATCATTACTGCAAATTTCTTCATTATACTCCTCCTCAAATTTATTTGCCGGGGATTTAATTATAGCATTTTATTCTAAAAAATGAAATAGATTTTCTTCCCGAGTTCCTGAACACCCGGAATGTAAAACGCGGAAACTCAGGTTTTTCTTGTTTTCGGTTTCTTACTTTTTTACCGTATATAAGCATTCGATCCGGGTTTGTTGTAATAGGATCGGAGTTATGGTAGAATCGCTGTGTGATAATGCTTCAGTGTGAATGCAGTGAAGGGCAGACAGGAGGATAAAATGTACGATGTGATAGTGGTGGGGGCCGGACCCTGCGGATGTACGGCAGCCAGGACTCTGGCGGAAAAGGGGCTGAGCGTGCTGCTGGCGGAGCGGTGCAGGCTGCCGAGATATAAGTCCTGCTCCGGCGTTCTGATCAGAAAGTCGATGGAGCTGGTGCGGCGCTTTTTTGGGGAGGATGTGCCGGCGGCTGCGGCTTGTGCTCCGGCGGACAACAGGGGAATGGTATTTACCGACGATAAGGGCAGGAGCTTTCTCTTTGAGCAGGAAGGCTTGAATGTCTGGCGCAGCTCCTTCGATCACTGGCTGGCGGAAAAGGCAAAGGAACAGGGCGCGCAGTTGCTGGACGGGACGGCTGCGGTATCCTGTGGGGAAAAAGGAGAATATGTCTCCGTCACACTGCGCGGGGAGGGGGTCTTTGCAGAAAATGCAAAATATGTTCTGGACTGCGAGGGCTGTATCGGTGCGCTGAAGCGGAGGCTGACCGGAGGCGAACGGGATTATATCACGACCTACCAGACGTTTAACGACGGGGCGATCGATCTGGATCCTCATTATTTTTATGCATATCTGCAGCCGGAATTGTCAGAGTACGACGCGTGGTTCAACGTGAAGGATGACCGGCTGGTGCTCGGCGTAGCAGTAAAAGATACGAACAAAATCAGAGATTATTATGAACGCTTTCTTGCTTATATGAGGGCGAACCACGGGCTGAGGATCGACGCACAGCTTCGGGAGGAGAGGTGGCTGATGCCCCGCGTACGCCCCGGCTGTCCGGTCGATTACGGGCGCGGGCGGGTGCTGTTTGCGGGGGAGGCGGCCGGCTTCCTGAATCCGATGGGTGAGGGCATTTCGGCGGGCATGGAGAGCGGATTTCTGGCGGCCTGCGCCATCGCCGGGCATTTGGACGACCCGGCCGCGGCTCTCGCGGAGTACCGGGAGGCGACAAGGCTGCTCAAAAGCTATATGGAACGGCAGTGGAGCCTTGTGGCCGGGATGGCCGCTGCGTTTCGTGAGATGGAGTAAATCTGGCCCGGAGCGGATACATGGCAGAAAGTATACATTACAATCGAAACCCCTGGCATTCGGCTGCTGCGCAGCGAAGCAGCATACGACTTTGCAAATCCGTAAGCCTCTGAAAGGGGGAAACCTCTTTCGGAGGGGAAGCCCTGGAAAGAGGGTTTGCATCCGCTGGAGGTTCTAAGGAAGCAATAATTTAATCAGCGCTTCCTTAGAAACAGCTCTCATACACATAGAGATTCCCACGCTTTCCGGTGCGCCGGACGACATCCAGAAAATTCAGAATATTGAGCGAGACGGCGGCAAGCGGCTGAGAAACGCGGGCCGCCGTCTTGAAGTCCTTCGTGGTAAAGGCGTCGGGCAGACCGTCCGGCAGCAGCGCCGCATAATCCGCCGGGCTGTTCAGGACGATTTCCTTGTGGAAGGTGAGCGGGAAGGCGTCGCTCTTGGTCGCGCCCTTGCGGCGGTTCCTGTTCGGCCCTTCAAGAAAACGGTATTCCTCCACATCCAGAAGTGCGATGCGGATGTGGATATGCTCGTGCAGAAGGTAGTTTTTAATGCGGTAAAGCTCCTGGAACACGGCATAAGGAGTGCCGGTTTTCGGTGATTTGCGCGGGGCAGTCACCGCGCCGGTCTCACGGTCAATGTAGCGCAGATATTTGGTGTGTGCGACCGGATAGACGATATTCACGTTGCACAGGGGAAGGAATGCGTCCAGCTTGCGGCGAAGCGTATTGAAATTCCTTGTCTGTATCTCGTAGATTTCCCGGCCGGTGTACGCGTCCGCGACGAAGCCTGCAAGCCTTTGCTCGTGGCAGTTTGCGTCGGGCACATAATAATTTTTCAGCACGGCATGTATCGTCTTTTCAGAGAG
>CAMWWR010000206.1 GCA_947178045.1 uncultured Clostridia bacterium | reverse complement strand
GGCGTGGACACGGCGGATCCGTCAGGGTCAGGCGAAAGCGGGCAGGGCGAGGACGCGGCGGAACTGGCAGGAACAGGCGGAGGCGGGCAGGGCGAGAATGCCGCTGCGCCGACGGCTCCGGGCAGAGACGAGCCGGGTGCGGCGGAGCCGACAAAGGCAGAAGGGAACGAACAGACCGGGACGGAAGGAAATGATCCTGAGAGCGGGCAGGCCGCCATGCGCGATATGACGACGATGGAGCTTGTGCAGGATATGGGAATCGGCATCAATCTGGGCAATACCTTTGAGAGCTGCGGCTTTGTGTCCGGCACCGTGACCGGCTACGAGACCGGCTGGGGCAGCCCTGTCATCACGCAGAAGATTCTCGACGGCTATGCGGCGTGCGGCTTCGGCGTGCTGCGCATCCCGGTGGCATGGTCGAATCTGATGGGCGAGGATTACACGATCAGCGAGAAATATCTGGCGCGTGTCACGACGGTCGTCGACGGCGCGCTGAATACCGGAATGTACGTTATTCTCAATATCCACTGGGACGGGGGCTGGTGGGACGGCTTTGCGGAGGCAGAGAACAAGGAAGAATGCATGTACAAATACACCCGGATATGGACGCAGCTGTCGGAGGCATTCCGGGATTACGGCGATCATCTGATGTTTGAATCGCTCAACGAGGAGGGCTGCTGGGACAGCCTCTGGAACCGCTGGGGCGGACCAGGCGGAAAGACGGAGGCGTACGGCCTGCTGAACGAGATCAACCAGAAATTCGTTGATATTGTGCGCGCCTCGGGCGGCAATAACAAGCTGCGCCACCTGCTGATCGCGGGCTACGCGACGGATATCGAGCTGACCTGCGACGCGCTGTTCGTCATGCCGGACGACCCGGCGGGCCGCATGGCAGTCTCGGTGCATTATTATACGCCGTCCACCTTCGCCATCCTCGAGCAGGACGCGTCCTGGGGAAAGGCGCAGCGGGACTGGGGAACGGAGGTGGAATACAAAGAGCTCGCGAAGAATATGGATATGATGAAGGAGCATTTTATTGATCAGGGCGTCCCGGTCATCATCGGGGAGTACGGCAGCGCGACAAAAAACAAGGAGGAGGGGGCGGTCACCCGTTTCCTCACCGCCGTGTGCGAGGCCGGCTATACGCGCGGTATGTGCCCGGTGCTGTGGGATACTACAAATGTGTTTTATAACAGGAACGGAGCGAAATTTAAAGACCCGGAGCTGCTCGCGGCGCTGAATGCCGTGAAGGAGCTTCCGAGGGATGGAAAATAACAGAAAAGGAACGCCGCTCAGACAAAATATTTGAAAATTTCTCTTCCCTATCAGCCGAAAATCTGTTATAATGGAGGGTATCCGAAACATGGGATAAAATCGATTTTATAATTCTGAGAAAAACAGGATATGCATGGTCCGCAGAGGGAAGAGCACGCTGCGGCCGCGCGGTCGGAGAAAGGGGCTGACATGAAGGAAAAGCTGTTGGAGGAATTTCGGAGCGTATTTGGCAGGGAGGCGGAAAGGGTTTTCTTTGCGCCGGGCCGCGTCAATCTGATCGGGGAGCACACGGATTATAACGGCGGACATGTGTTTCCGTGCGCGCTGACGATCGGCACTTATGCCGCCGCCGCGAAGAACAGCGACGGGACGCTTCGGTTTTATTCGATGAATTTTAAGGAAAAGGGCGTGATCACCGCCGATATCGGAGATCTGAAAAACGAGAAGGAGCATGACTGGGCGAATTATCCGAAGGGCGTTCTCAAGATCATGCTGGACGCCGGTTATTCGATCCCTTCCGGGATGGACATTGTCTATTTCGGAAATATCCCGAACTCCTCCGGTCTCTCCTCCTCCGCCTCCGTCGAGGTGCTCACGGGCTATGCGGCAAGAGAGCTGTTCGGCCTTGCGGTTGATTTCGTGGAGCTGGCGAAGCTCGGGCAGAAGGCGGAGAATGAATTCATCGGCGTAAACTGCGGCATCATGGATCAGTTTGCGATCGCGATGGGAAAAAAGGAGCATGCGATCTTTCTGGACACGGCAACGCTGTCCTACGAATATGCCCCGCTCGTGCTCGGGGATTCGAAGCTTGTCATTGCCTGCAGCAATAAAAAGCGCGGGCTTGGGGATTCGAAATACAACGAGCGCAGGAGCGAGTGCGAGGCCGCGCTTGCAAAGCTTCAGACCGTGCTCGATATTCGTTCGCTCGGCGAGCTGACCGAGGAGGAATTCGAGGCGAACCGCGCCGTGATCGGGGACGAGGTGAAGGAGCGCCGCGCAAAGCATGCGGTATATGAGAATCAGCGGACGATCCGGGCGGTCGCTGCACTTCAGGCAAATGACATCGAGGAGTTCGGCAGGCTGATGATCGCCTCCCACGAGTCCCTGCGCGACGATTACGAGGTGACCGGCATCGAGCTGGATACGCTTGTGGAGACGGCGCTGGCACAGGAGGGCGTGATCGGCTCGCGCATGACGGGAGCCGGCTTCGGCGGCTGCACGGTGAGCATTGTGCGGGCGGACAGGGTGGACGCGTTCATCCGCAACGTCGGCGAGGCCTACATAAACAGGATCGGCTACGGTGCGGACTTTTATGTGGTGGAGGCAGGCTGCGGCCCTTACACGCTGTAGAACGGGAATGGTACGGCGGTGCGGAGCGCGGTTTGCGTCCGCTGCGGAGCAGGAAAATTGTGGAAAGGAGTAATGGTATATGGCTGTTTTAGTGCTGGGCGGAGCCGGATATATCGGTTCCCATACGGTTTATGAGCTGATCGACCTGGGCGAGGAGGTTGTCGTTGCGGATAATCTGGAGACCGGTCACATTGAGGCGGTGCACCCGAAGGCGAAGTTCTATCAGGGAGATATCCGCAGCCGCGAGTTCGTCGACAGGCTGTTTGACGAAAACAAGATCGACACGGTGGTGCATTTTGCGGCAAATTCGCTGGTTGGCGAGAGCATGACAAATCCTCTGAAATATTATGACAATAATCTGTGCGGCACAAAGGTTCTGCTGGAGTCGATGGTGGCGCACCGCATTGACAAGATCGTATTTTCATCCACGGCGGCGACCTACGGCGAGCCGGAGCGCGTTCCGATCCTCGAGACGGCCAGGACGCATCCGACGAACTGCTACGGGGAGACGAAGCTTTCGATGGAAAAGATGTTCAAGTGGACCGGCCTGGCGCACGGTCTGCGCTATGTGTCCCTGCGCTATTTCAACGCCTGCGGCGCGCACGAAAGCGGGACGATCGGCGAGGCGCATTCGCCGGAAACGCACCTGATTCCGCTGATCCTGCAGGTTCCGAACGGAAAGCGCGAATCCGTCACGATTTTCGGGGATGATTATCCGACCGAGGACGGCACCTGCATCCGCGATTATATCCATGTGACGGATCTTGCGATGGCGCATATTCTGGCTGTGCAGTATCTGCGGAAGGGCAGTTCGAGCAATATCTTCAACCTCGGCAACGGGGTCGGCTTCTCGGTGAAGGAGGTCATCGAGACGGCCAGAAAGGTGACGGGACATCCGATCCCGGCGGAGCTTGCACCGCGCCGCGCAGGAGACCCTGCAAAGCTGATTGCGTCCAGCGAGAAGGCGAGGGAGGTGCTCGGCTGGAATCCGCAGCACGACGATCTGGAAAAGATTATTGCATCTGCCTGGAAGTGGCATAAGTCCCATCCAAACGGTTATGAGAAATAGCATGCTACGGCGTTAAACTGCTTGACTTATGGACCGCCATTCACTAAAATAGTAAAGAGTGAATGGCGGTCTTTATGCGCCCTACATGCGGGCAGGGAGAAGAGGTTCCCCGCTCGATTTGCTTCGCCGGACAGGCGGGGTCGAAGAGAGGATGATTATTTTGGACGAAAAGGAATGGCGGACGGCGGATACGACTGAGGCGGAAGCCGGGAGCAAAATCGAAAACAGGGACGGGGGCGAACCCGGGGACGGAGCTTCCGGAAAGGACGGCGGCGCGCCGGAGGGAGAAAATAAAAAGCGGAGGGTGGTGAAGGAGCTGATCAGCTGGGTGCTGGTGGTTGTCTGCGCATACTTGCTCGCGCTTTTTATCACCCATTGTGTGATTATCAAGGCGGAGGTGCCGACCGGCTCCATGCAGTCGACGATTATGATCGGGGACCGGCTGATCGGAAACCGGCTCGCCTACCTGTTCTCCGACCCGAAGCGCGGCGATATCGTGATGTTTTTGTATCCGGACGACGAGAGCGAGATTTTTATCAAGCGGGTGATTGGCCTGCCGGGGGATACGGTGCAGGTGCTCGGCGGTGAGCTGTTTATCAACGGGGAGAAGTATGAGGAGGATTATCTGCACGAGAAGATGCGCGACGAGGATACGAAGCTTTTTACTGTGCCGGAGGGGTGTTATTTCATGATGGGGGATAACCGGAACAACTCGAAGGACTCGCGTGTCTGGAAAAATCCTTATGTGGCCAAGGACAAGATACTCGGAAAGGCGTGGCTGAGATATAAGCCTTCCCTTGGGATCATTAAATAGGCAGGTGGTCGCAGCATGACCGGAAGTGTGAGTGCGCGGAAGCGAAAAATTGCAGGGAGGGGCCCGGGGCTCCTTCTTGTGCTTTGTCTGATCTTTGCGGCTGTTCTTCGCGGGGAGCACTGCGAATCTGCGGGGGCGGAGCAGCCGGTGATGACGGATATCCGCGTCGGACTGGAAGCACTTTATG